>JBJTNN010000143.1:0-4502 GCA_046074125.1 Bacteroidota bacterium | reverse complement strand
ATTGTACCATCTTGACAAAGTTTGGATAACTATTTGCATATTCAATGGCAAAAGAACGGCTTTTGTATTTTTTTTGCACCTCAATTTATTATGACAAAGTCAGAAATCGTAAACGAAATTGCAGTGCGCACAGGTTTGGAGAAGACCGCGATTGCCGACACTATCGACAACTTCTTCGTAGTTGTTAAGAATTCAATGGTTAACGGTAGCAATATCTACCTCCGTGGATTCGGAACATTCGAATTGAAAAAACGCAAAACGAAGGTAGCCCGTAACATCAAGCGCAACACCAGCTTGGTTGTTCCTGCTCACTACGTTGCTCGTTTCAAACCAGCCAAAGAATTTGCTACCTTGGTAAAAGACAGCAAAACCTTGGCCGATAAGCTCTAATTAACTTTAACTACCTTTGTCGCGTGGGAAATACTAACCTTCGCGTTTGGATAATCGCCGCAATCATCGGGTTGCTTGGCGTTGTTTTGGTCATCAATCGTTGGAAGTCTGCTGAGTTTGTGCCAACAAACTCAGCAGAAAATACCGCTCCTATGCCGGGAATGCAGGGCGACGGTCTTCCCCAACAAGAAATTTCGCGCATAGAATTCCTCAACGCCGTATTTGAGAAGTCCAAACCAAGTCCATTGGTTACCCGAATTCTCACAGCCAAAGCCGGCACCTACCCCAAAGATTCTTTGGAGTTGGCATTGCGTTGGGCCGCAGAAACCCAAAATGCACCCCTGGTTGCGCTGCTACAAACCGATCTTGCCGAACAATTTGGTGACAAAGCAAATGAACAAAGCAAAACAGAAACAGCCCGAAACCTAATCTTTTCCGCCGCGATGTCGGTTGAAACACCCATCGCTGCAGCCTATTTGTATCAATTGGGCAAAAAATACATCGATGCAGGCTTGGAAAAGAACCCTAAAAATGTAGGACTCCTGAACGCGTTGATCGTTTACCAGAGTGAATATTTGAACGCACCGATGCAGTTTTTGGGCACCTTAAAAACAGCCCTGGCCTCGGATAGTACCAACATCGAAACGCACGACATTCACCTAAATCTGTTAAAAAAGTCGCAACAGTGGCCCAAAGCGCTGAAAAAATGCGAAAAATTAATATCTTTGCAACCCCAAAATCCTCGATGGTTGTTCGAAATGAGCGAAGTCTATGGATTCATGGGGGATTCTGCCAATGCAAAGGTTTACCTCAATTTGGCAGTAAAAACACAGAAATCAGTTCAATAATTTAAATAAAGGAATATGCCAAGCGGTAAAAAAAGAAAACGTCATAAGATTGCCACGCACAAGCGCAAGAAGCGTCTACGCAAGAATCGTCACAAGAAGAAATAAGTTGGTTCTTCCACAATAACTAGGCATTTTGTCCAACGAATTAATCATACAAAAAGGTTCGTCGGGGGTTGAAATTGCACTGCTATCGAACCGCAAACTCATAGAATTTCACCGAGAAACCGCCTCAGACGGATTTCAAGTCGGAGACTTCTACCTAGGGAAAGTCAAAAAAATATCCCCATCGCTCAACGCTGCCTTCATCCATGTTGGTGGTGAAAAAGATGGTTTTTTGACCTATTTCGATCTCGGCCCAAATCTCAAATCCCTGCGCAAGGTGGTGAAATCCGCCATTGCTGGACATCCGCGCGCTGGCGACTTAGACCAATTTGATATCGAAGAGCCCATCGTAAAGACGGGCAAAATTGGCCAAGTCCTCAAAGGTGGTGAGCCCCTATTGGTTCAAGTAATCAAAGAACCCATCGCCAACAAAGGCCCCAAAGTCACCTGCGACATTTCAATACCGGGCCGGTATTTTATCTTAGTACCCTTTACCAATCACATTTCCATTAGCCGAAAAATCGGCAATCCCAAAGAAAAAACACGTCTAAAAGACCTCGCCAACAGCATCCGTCCACACAACTTCGGCGTTATCGTACGCACCGTGAGTGAAGGTGTTGCCATCGAAGAGTTGGATAAAGACATGCGTGAGTTGGTAAAAAAATGGAATGATTTAATTCGCGGTCTGAAAAATGCCACCTCCGCCACCAAAGTACTGGGCGAAGGCAACCGCTTACAAACGCTACTGCGCGATATCCTCAACGATTCTTTTACGCAGATTGTCACCAACGACAACGACATTCATGCTGCCGTGAAAGAAACCCTGGGTCGTTACAATACCGACGCCGACAAAATCCTAAAGCTTCACGCCGGAAAAAACACCCCTTTCGATCAATACAACGTTAACCGTCAAATTCAATCTAGCTTTGGCAGGAATGTCCCCTTCAGCGGTGGTGCCTACTTGGTCATAGACCATACCGAGGCCCTGCATGTGATCGACGTAAACTCAGGAAGCACCTCTTTCGACCCTACAAACCGCGAAGAAAATGTATTGAAAGTAAACTTGGAGGCCGTGGACGAAATCGCCAGACAAGTGCGCTTGCGCGATATGGGTGGAATCATTGTGATCGATTTCATCGACATGCGTGACCCCAAAAAGAAGAACGAACTGTTCACAGCTTTGAAGGCCGCCATGAAAACCGATCGCGCCCGTCATACCATTTTGCCCATGAGCAAATTTGGCTTGGTGCAAATTACCCGTGAACGAGTTCGTCCCGCCACGGAAATTGCCACCCAAGAAGTCTGCATCAGCTGTAACGGCACCGGCAAAATGGACGCCAGCGTTCAATTGTTGGATCGCATCGAAAACGAAATCAACTACCTCTGGGAAAACATGAACCAGAAGCAAGTTACTCTTCGTGCCAACCCTCTGATCACCAACTACTTCAAACAAGGATTCCCCTCGCTTCGAATGAAATGGTGGTTCAAACACAAACATTGGCTACATCTTCAAGGCGACCCCTCCCTCGCGCTCACCGCGTATCAACTCGAAAACGACCTCAAACAAGTCGTAAACCAAGAAGCTTAAACCGGCTTGTTGCGATTTTCCGTAAACTTCACGAAGTCTATTTGCGATTTTCCGTAATGACGCCATCACGATTGGCTTTACTTTCGGGACATGAAAAAACATATTACCCTTTTTCTGTCCTTTTGCATCAGCGTATTCGCTTTGGCACAAAACCAAACGGTGCGAGGTACGCTGCGCGACAAAGAATCGCAGACCGTAATAGCCAATGCCAAAGTCTATTTTGAAGGTCCAATCACCAATCCCCCTTCAACCTTCGAAGCTACCACCAACAACAAAGGTGAATTCGTTTTCACCGATGTGCCTGTTGGAAGATATGCGCTGGCGGTTGAAGCAAAAGATTACCAAGTATTCAGCACCAACAACATCGTGGTTACTTCTGGAAAAGAAGTGATATTGGGCTACGAATTGGAACAAGTCATCGAGCGCGTGGGCGAAGTGGTTATCAAAGGCAAAGGCAAGGGCGACAAACCCAACAACGATGCGGCCCTGATTTCTGCGCGGTTGTTTACTGTGGACGAAACCGACCGATTCGCTGGAAGTAGGGGCGACCCAGCACGTATGGCCTCGAACTTCGCAGGTGTGCAAGGTGCCGATGACTCTCGAAACGATATCGTAGTCCGTGGAAACTCCCCCCAAGGCATTTTGTGGCGCATGGAAGGCATTGACATCCCAAACCCCAACCATTTTGCAATTCCCGGAACAACCGGAGGTTCTGTTTCTATCATCAACAACAAAATATTGGGCAACTCCGATTTCTTCACGGGTGCTTTCCCGGCAGAATATGGAAATGCCAACGCCGGTGCTTTCGACTTGAAACTTCGAAACGGCAACAACCAAAAACGCGAATTTAGCTCCCAGTTGGGATTGTTGGGATGGGATGCGTTAACCGAAGGATACCTCGGCAAAAAAGGAGGTGCGAGTTATTTGATGACTTACCGTTATAGCACCTTGGCCATGTTCAGCAAATTGAATATCCCTTTGGGTACCGATGCTGTGCCAAATTACCAAGATTATTCATTCAAATTCAACTTCCCTCTCAAAAACAACAAAGGCAATTTGAGCTTCTTTGGAATTGGCGGATGGAGCAACATCGACATCAATATTAGCAAAGACACTCTGAGCAGTGCGGAATTGTATGGCGATAATGACCGTGATCAATTGTTTGCTTCAAAAATGCACATTGCCGGTACCACCTTCCAATACAACATCGACAAAAACAGTTATTTCAAAGCCACAATCGCCGCGAGCACTCAAAATGTGACCGCCGAACACCAACTGGTCTTCCGACACGTAATTGGCAAGGAAATCATTGACGGTGTAGAATATCAAAAATATCAGAACGACTCGTTCAAACGCAATTTGAGCTACGAATTCGATACCAAAACCATCGCTGCGCATGCTTTTTACAACAAAAAGTTCTCAGCAAAAAGTTCGATGCGCGCCGGTTTGCAGCTCACCCAGTACTACTACATGTTTGACGACAGCGCCCTCAACTTCAACCCCACAAGTCCATTGTATTGGAAATTTTCTGTGCGATGGAACTCGAACGGAACGGCCTTCATGGCGATTCCTTA
>JBJTNN010000142.1:0-3907 GCA_046074125.1 Bacteroidota bacterium | reverse complement strand
AGTTCCGTATTCCTATGTCAACCGTGGCCTTTTATACCCTTGGATGCAAACTTAATTTTGCAGAGAGTAGTGCCATCGGACAGCAATTGACCAAAGCGGGATTCGAGAAACGGGAATTTCAAGAGGGCGCTGATTTATATGTGATCAACACGTGCAGCGTTACCGATCACGCCGATCGCAAATGCAAAAAGGTGGTGCGGGAAGCGCTCAAGCAAAATCCCGAAGCCTATGTGGTGGTCATTGGCTGTTACGCCCAACTCAAGCCCCAAGAAATTGCCCAAATTCCGGGTGTTGATATGGTGCTTGGTGCGGCCGAGAAGTTTCAATTGATCGATCACCTTCACACTTTGGTGAAAGAACCCAAAGCGCTGGTTCACAATGCGCCCATCAAAGAAGTCAATACCTTTGTGCCCGGCTACAGTGTGGGCGATCGCACGCGAATCTTTTTGAAGGTACAAGACGGTTGCGACTATTTCTGTAGTTTCTGTACCATTCCATTGGCCAGGGGCAAAAGTCGGAGTGCCAATGTGGTTGATACCCTGAAATTGGTGGAAGAAGCCGCGCAGCAGGGGGCCAAAGAGATCGTATTAACCGGGGTGAATCTGGGCGATTTTGGCGTGGAGCACAACCAGAATTTCTTCGATTTGGTTAAGGCCATTGATGCGGTTGAAGGCGTGGATCGCTATCGCATTAGCAGCATAGAACCCAATCTCCTCACCGATGAAATTATAGAATTTGTGTCGCGCAGCCAACGTTTTGTGCCACATTTCCACATACCGTTGCAGAGTGGGAGCGATGAAATTTTGACCCGCATGCGTCGCAAATACCTCAGCGATTTGTACCGCTCGCGCATCGAGAAAATTAAATCACTGATGCCACATTGTGGTATCGGTGTGGATGTGATCGTGGGCTTTCCGGGTGAAACGGAAGAGCATTTCCTCGAATCCTATCGCTTTTTGAACGAATTGGACATTTCCTACCTGCACGTGTTTCCCTACTCGGAGCGGGCCAATACCACCGCAAAGAAGATGAAGGAGGTGGTGCCCGTGAAAGTGAGAATGGAACGCGGCGAAATGTTGCGCGGCCTCAGCGAAAAGAAGCGTATGGCCTTTTATCGGGCGCATTTGGGTACCCGCAGACCCGTTTTGTTTGAAGAGGAAGAACGCCGTGGGGTGATGTTTGGATTCACCGATAACTACATCAAAGTGGCTACGGATTATGACCCGCTGTTGGTGAATACCGTGGTGGATGTGCAATTGGCCTCCCTGAATCCCGAAGGATGGGTACAAGCCGAATTTGATTACGCGGCGGTTGGTCATTAACTTGCACCTGTGTTTCCAACCCTCTATCATTTCTTGTTTGATCTCGCAGGGATTTCCTTGCCCTTTTTAAAAGTCGTTAACACGTTCGGTTTTTTCGTTGCCCTCAGCATTGGCGCGGCTTACTGGGCGATGTCTACTGAGTTTGCGCGCAAAACGCTGTCGGGAGATTTTGCCAAGGTCAAAGTGAAACAGGTGACCGGCATAGGGGTGGATCGCAGCGAATATTTAATCAATGGATTGATGTCGTTCGTTTTCGGATACAAAATTCTCTACCTGATGGTGGAAACGGGCGATGGGTTTTCTCCCCAAGACCATGTGTTTTCCACCGAGGGAAGTTGGTTGTTTGGTATCGGTGCGATGGCGTTTTCACTCTGGAGGACTTGGGTTGCCGATAAAAAACAACGCAGAGAAACCCCTTCTGAAACCATCGTGGAGATGGATGCCTCTGTGCGGATGTCGAACATCACCACCATTGCCCTGCTCAGTGGTTTTTTGGGGGCGAAAGTATTCCACTTGTTGGAAACGCCCAGCGAAATTCATTGGGAAACCCTGTTGGTGGATTTGTTGACCAGTGGCGGGTGGACGTTCTACGGCGGGCTCATTTGCGGTGCTGCCGGGGTGATTTGGTATACCCAAAAGCATGGAATGCATTGGCGTCATGTGTTTGATGCAGGCGGACCTGCGATGATGTTGAGTTATGGTTTGGGGCGTTTCGGTTGTCATTTCTCCGGAGATGGTGATTGGGGCATCGCGAATGTGAAACCAAATCCCGGACTGCCCGATTGGGCCTGGGCTTACAAATATCCCCACAATGTGTTGGGCAAGGATTACGCTTCCGCGGGCATGGAAATGATCCCGGGCTGTTCGGGTGAATATTGCTATCAGTTGTCGGTACCGGTGTATCCCACTCCCTTGTATGAAGCCCTGATGGCGTTGGGTTTGTTTGCTTTGTTGTGGTTTGTTTTGCGCAAATGGTCGTTGGCGCCTTTTCAGCTGTTCTCGGCCTACATGATGATGGCGGGACTAGAGCGGATGCTCATCGAATCGATCCGTGAACACGGGGAGAGTTTGTATGACGTAGCGGGTTTGTCGTTCAGTCAAGCCCAAATGATTTCTTTGGCACTGATGTTGTTTGGGGTGTCGGGCTGGATATGGTCGGGCAGAAACCCCATTAAACCCCGGCTCGAATCAAGCGCTGATTAGACGTATAAAGACATGAAAAGTTTAAAAGGGAGTCTCGTTTTATTTCTTTTTTTCAGTTCGATGGGATTGCGGGCTCAGATTTGGGGCTCATCTGAACCGGAGAAGGTCGACACCATCGAGACCAGTGATTTTCGTCGGATGGATCCGGTCTTGATTTCGGGCAGTATGGACGAGCAGCGGAAGAAGGAATATCAGATTTTAAAGCGGAGGGTGATAAAGACAATGCCTTATGCGAAGATGGCGGCCATGAAAATGCGGGCGATGGAAGACAAGTTGAACACCATTCAGAACCGACGGGAGCGCAAAAAGTACATCAAGCAGTGTGAGGAAAGCATCAAACAGATGTACATGGAGCAATTGAAGAACATGACCATTGGGGAGGGGCAGGTGCTGATGAAGTTGTTGCACCGCGAAACGGGCAAGACGAGTTGGGAGATCATGAAAAATTATCGCGGAACCACCGAAGCCTTATTTTGGCAGGCATTTGGGAGTTTTTACGGACACAATTTGAAGCAGGAATACGATCCGGTGTTGGATTATCAGATCGACCACATCATCAAGCAGGAGCATTTGGAGTAAAGGCTTATTTCCGGGCCAACATGAAGATGACCACGGGGGCGCCGATGATAGACAGGATGGCGTTGATGGGGAGTATGCTGTTGGCGATCAATTGATTGGCGAGGATATCGGCGGTGAGGGTTAAGGCAGCTCCAGCGAAAGCGGTGGTAAGGATGTTGGGGCCATGGGATTCGGTAGCATTGATTTTGCGGGAGATATGCGGTGCGATGAGGCCAACGAAGGAGACAGGTCCACAATAGGCCGTGACGATGGCGGCCATGCTTGCGCTGCCGATGATGAGCCACAAGCGTAGGTTTTTGACTGATTTTCCGGCACTTTCTACGTGGATATCCCCGAGTAAGTAGGCATTGAATGCATGTCGGTTTAGGAGCAGGATGCCCAATCCAATGCTTGCAGAAACCGCCAAGATGGGGAGTTGGGAGGGCAGGACGCGGTCGAATCCGCCCATGCCCCACATCACAAATTGTTTTACTTGTTGTGCTTGGGCGGTTTGGGTGATGATGTCCACGGCGGCGCCGAAGAAGTAACCCAGGACGAGACCTACGAGCAGGAGTGCGTGCAGTTGGGTGAGTTTTTTATGCAGGGCGAGTTGGATAGATAGTACCATGAAGGCGCCCCCGAGCGCAGCGAGGGGTTGCAGGGCGAAAGAGGTGCCACTGTCATCGAGTCCGATTTGGGATCCAAGGTAGGTTACGATGGCTACGCCAAATGTTGCTCCGGGGGTGATGCCGATGAGGAAGGGGCCTGCCAGGGGGTTTCTGAACAGGGTTTGCATCATCAGGCCGCTCCAGGCCAGGGCGATG
>JBJTNN010000141.1:0-7405 GCA_046074125.1 Bacteroidota bacterium | reverse complement strand
GATGTGCGTTGGAATGTGCGGTATTCATCTTCCAGTTGGGATACGCTGAGTTCGATTGGTAGTGGTGGTGTGGCAGCGAACATGGTTTCGGTATCTTATGGTTTTGGCACACGAAACATGATTACGGATCAATTGGGTGTCATGATGGAGGTGACTTCTGGGCTCACATTGAAGAATACTGGGGGTGTGAAATTGTATTCGATTGATAGTTACAGCGACAATTACAATGGACCGGATCAACAATCGGTGATGACCAGTGTGATGTTGCGCGAGATTCACAAATCACAATGGATTCAATTCAAACTGGGATTGAGTTATTTGTTTTAAAACTGCGGAATTGCGGTTAGATAATTTGCCGCTGTCGTTTTGTACAACAAGATGATGTAAACAAGAGAGGGCCTCGTTTGAAACGAGGCCCTCTCCGTTGGAGCGAACTCCTATATACTGGTAATTTGGTTGACAGCCTCATCCCTGACGAGGCTGTTTTTCCGGGGTTCGAATTAGGCCAAGCGGGCTTTCAATTCGCTGTTCAACGCTTCCAAGAAGTCTTCTGTGTACAAGTACTGATCTTCTGATACTTTGTTTCCGTAGATACAAACAGCCAAATCTTTGGTCATCTTGCCACTTTCTACAACATCGATGCACACTTGCTCTAAAGTTTGGCAGAAGTTGATCAATGCTTCGTTGCCATCCAATCGACCTCTGTGCTCCAAACCGCGGGTCCAAGCGAAAATACTCGCAATGGGGTTGGTTGAAGTTTTTTGTCCTTTCTGGTGCTGACGGTAGTGACGGGTAACTGTTCCGTGCGCCGCTTCTGCTTCCATGGTTTTGCCATCAGGAGTAACCAAAACGCTGGTCATCAATCCCAAAGAACCAAAGCCTTGAGCAACTGTATCGGACTGAACATCGCCATCGTAGTTTTTGCAAGCCCACACGAAGTTTCCGTTCCATTTCAACGCTGAGGCCACCATGTCATCGATGAGGCGGTGCTCGTAAGTGATGCCGGCAGCATCCATTTTTGCTTTGAATTCAGATTGGTAGATGTCTTCGAAAATGTCTTTGAAACGACCGTCGTATTTTTTCAGGATGGTGTTCTTGGTGCTCAAGTACAAAGGCCAACCTTTTGCCAAAGCTTGGTTGAAGCAGGCACGTGCAAATCCTTTGATGCTTTCATCGGTGTTGTACATCGCCAAGGCAACGCCATCGCCCTTGAAATTGTAAACTTCGTGCTCGATCACTTGTCCATCTTCACCTTCGAATTTGATGGTCAATTTACCTTTGCCTTTGGTAACGAAATCGGTGGCGCGGTATTGATCGCCGAATGCGTGACGACCGATGCAAATAGGGGCTGTCCAGTTGGGAACCAGGCGGGGTACGTTTTTGCAAACGATGGGCTCGCGGAAAACGGTTCCGTCCAAAATATTGCGGATGGTTCCGTTGGGGCTCTTCCACATTTGTTTCAAGCCAAACTCTTCCACACGGGCTTCGTCGGGGGTGATGGTAGCACACTTAATTCCAACGTTGTATTGTTTGATGGCCTCTGCTGCGTCGATGGTTACCTGGTCATTGGTAGCATCGCGGTGTTCCATGCCGAGGTCGAAATATTTGATATCAACATCCAAATAAGGAAGGATCAATTTGTCTTTGATGAAGCGCCAAATGATGCGGGTCATTTCATCACCATCAAGCTCTACTACGGGATTGGCTACTTTGATTTTCATGATTCTATGGTTGAATTTCGTGGTGCAAAGGTAAGGTTTTTTGCCGGTTTATGGGAACTTGGGGAACTGTTGGAAATCGGGCTTGCGCTTTTCCAAAAAGGCGTGTTTTCCTTCTTGGGCTTCCTCGGTGAGATAGTACAACAGGGTGGCATCGCCAGCGAGTTCCATGAGGCCGTGTTGGCCATCGAGTTCTGCATTGAAAGCGCGTTTGAGCATGCGGAGTGCCATGGGCGAACGTTCCAACATGGTATTGCACCAATCGATGGTTTCGTCTTCGAGCATTTCCAGGGGAACGACTTTGTTCACCATGCCCATTTTTTCAGCTTCTTCTGCGGTATACTGTCTGCACAAGAACCAGATTTCACGGGCTTTCTTTTGGCCGATGTGTCGGGCCAGATAGCTACTGCCAAATCCACCATCGAAGCTACCCACTTTGGGGCCTGTTTGTCCGAATTTGGCATGCTCAGCAGCGAGGGTGAGGTCGCACACCACGTGAAGTACGTGTCCACCCCCAATGGCATAACCATTGACCATGGCCACAACGGGTTTTGGTAGGGATCTGATTTTCTTGTGTAGGTCTAATACATTGAGTCGGGGAACGCCGTTGTCATCTACATAGCCGCCCACGCCTTTTACGTTTTGGTCGCCACCTGAGCAAAAGGCCTTATCGCCCACCCCTGTGAGGATTACCACACCAATGTCGGCTCTTTCGCGACAAACGTCGAACGCGTCAAGCATGTCCATCACGGTTTGCGGACGGAAGGCGTTGTACACTTCTGGGCGGTTGATGCTCACTTTGGCGATGTTTCCGTGCTGTTCAAACAGAATGTCGGAATACGTTTTGATGGGGGTCCATTGACGTTGACTCATGGCTATTTTTATTGCTGCAAAGATACGTAAAACGGGTGGTCTTTCACGAAAAAAGCCCCGTCATCGACGGGGCTCTAATCGGTTAAACCAACATAATTAGCCTATGTGGAATGTCTTAACTCATCTTCAGCGTGATGCCGAATTGAATGGCTTGGGTATTGGCGCCTTGTCCTTTTTTGAACAGGTCGGTCATGGGGTATCGCAAGTAGAGTCCCATGTCGCCATAGCTGATGTTGACGAAGGGCGACATATAAAAATCGTTGAGGTTGAAGTCGTCGAATTGTTTTTCTACGTTTCCGCCGGTTTGTTTGATCTTGGTATGGGTTCTAACCCTATATCCGGTGTGTACACCCACTTTGGCGCTGAATTTGGAATTATCACCCGGCTTGTCTTGAAAACCCAGGGCAACGGGCAAGCCAATGTAGTTGACCACCAATTTGGATTTTTCCACGGGGATTGGGTCGATCAGTGGGCCACCAATTTCCACTGCAGTGAATTCTGGCTGATTCTCTGATAATCGGGTGAACTCGTTTTGAAAACGATAATTGTGAATGTCGTACCGAATGCCCGTAAACACCCTTACTTTTCCTCGAATGAGGTTGAAGCCCCACAGTTGTTCAATGCCGAAGTGGATGCTTTTGGCGTTGCTGAGTTCGGGCAAATAATTGGATTGATTCCCCATGGCTGTGGGGAGATTTTTCATGCTCGCCTCATCGATGGTTTGGGAGTTGTAGCCCCAGTATTGTCGCGTTTCTTCGATGGTGGCTTTGGGTTTGCGCGGACGTCTAACGATGCGATAGGTGTCACGATCGATGATTTCAATGTCGATCTCATTGATTCCGTCTTTGATGTCGATTTTCATGTCGATGGCCTCCTCTTTGATTTCTTTCTTGATTTCCTTGATTACTTCAGATACTAAGCTATCCGTAATGGAAACAAGGGTGTCTATATGGGTGGTGTCGATCGACTGTGAACGAAGTAAAGGCGTGCCGCTGAGCAGGGCCAATAGGGTTGCGATGATGGTTTTTTGAATCATACTGTTGCTGGTTTATGGGTTGAAAGAAGTTAAAATGACATTTTTTTCTAAGGTTAGTCCTACTTGGAATTCGGGCATCCAATCTTGATCGCGATTTTCCGCTTTTACCTTGATATGAGGCAGGTGTCCATTTTCTACCATCCGCCTTGCGTCTTGATAAAACGATTGAAGCAGTTCTTTTTTGGTTTTGGGTGGACGTACAGACAATGCCGCGGCGATCGCTTGCGATTGGGAAGCGTTTTGCGCGTTGTTGTTCAGTTTGTTTTGAGATGCAAACACCTCAATGCTGCTGCGAATTTTATTGCTGTCGCTTGCGTTTTTGGTATTCCGAACGGGCTCGGTGGCGGTAATCAATGGGTGTATGGGTTGCTTGCTACCCGATGGATGGATCTCAACCGTTTGGCCATCCGGTTGTTTTCCGCGTGTGGTTAAATCGGTTAGGGTTACGCATCCTTTGTGGGCTTGGTCATTGAAATCGACGGCGAACGGCTCTGTTTGCGTTGGTTTTGGCGATGACTCGTTGTTTAATGATTGTTTCGCCAAATTGGGCTGCGACATCGCAGCGGGTTGGGTAACTGTGGTTGCTTTGAAGAACCAAAGGATGGCCAATGCTGCCGCGGCGCCAAGGGAGGTGTAGAAAAATACGCGTTTGCCGGCACCCGATTTTTTCAATGCTTGGGCGTTGGGGTAAATAACCTGACTTGGCGTTAAATAGGTTTGTTTTAGCGCGGTATAATGGGCTTTTAACTGGGGGTCGAATTCCATCGCCTTCAACAATTCAGCGGAGTCTTTGTCGCTGAGATTGCCTTCCAACAGTTCAAACAACTGCCATTCTTGTTCTTCCGAAATTTGAGCCGGTTTCATTGCGATTAGATGAGGTTGTTGGGGTTGCCGAGGATGTCTTTGAGGGCTTGACGTCCGCGAAAAATGGTCACTTTTACTTGCGCTTCATTGAGTCCGGTGATTTCGCCAATTTCAGCATACGAATAACCTTCGTAATCGCGCAGCAAAATAACCGTACGCTGTATTTGACTGATTTGGGTTAGTGCTTTTTCTAGCACTTCCATCAAGCCGGTATAGTTGCCACTGTCTGTGCTGGGGTGTTTTCCGGGTAACAGCTTATCAATGTCTTCGGTGGGTTTTTGTGATCGCCATGAATCGACAATGCCATGATAAGCCGTTGTAAACAAATAGCTTTTGGCGGTGTCGATATTCACAGATTCTCGTTTCATCCAGAGTTTTTCGAAGGTGATTTGTACGATCTCTTTGGCGTCATCAGGGTTGCGCAATTGTTTAAGCGCGAATCGGAAAATCGCACTGCTGTGGAGGTCCACGCACTTGTTATATTCCGATACCGTCATGCAGCTGTTGGTTAATACGCGAAAGGGATGCAAAAAGTTACACTACCTTTGAAAAATATTCGCTTGTGGGAATGAAATGGTTTGAATCTTGGTTTGACACGCCCTATTATCACGCTTTGTATGCGCATCGCAATGAGGCGGAGGCGTCGGCATTTATGGATCGATTGGTGTCGCATTTGGGACTGACCTCCGGGATGAAGGTATTGGATGTGGCTTGTGGCAAAGGTAGGCATAGTGCGCATTTGGCTTCGCGGGGATTGCAGGTGTGGGGGCTGGATTTGAGTGAAAATAGTATCAAAATCGCCAAGAGTTTGGGTGTGGGTGGTGCTCATTTCCAGGTGCACGACATGAGGGCGCCGTATCCGGTTCCGAATATGAACGCGGTGTTCAACCTGTTTACAAGTTTTGGTTATTTCGATGATTCTGCAGACGATCAACGGGTGTTGGAGAATATGGCGGCTGCGTGCGAACCGGGCGGGCATGTAGTTCAGGACTATCTCAACGCGGAATCGGTGTTGGATTTGTTGCCACAAGAAGCGCGATTGGCGCGAGGGGGCTATGAATTTTTTACCCGAAAATATCGCACAGAAACGCACATTGTGAAGGACATCGAAGTGCGCGATGGGGGCCAATTGTTTTCTTTTCAGGAACAAGTGCGCATCTTTGATCGAGCGAGGTTGGTGGCGTTGCATGAGGCAGCAGGGTTGCGGGTTTTGGATGTGTTTGGCGACGATCAGTTGGGGAGTTTCGAGGCAAAAACATCGCCCCGAATTGTGGTAGTTTCACAGAAAGGTTGATCTTCGTTGATGATGTTGTTTCTTTTAGATTTCATTGACCGCGATTTATTTATGCTCATTAACCAGCGCTGGGCTTTGCCGGCTTTGGATCCGATGATGATATTTCTGAGCAGCAAGTGGGCTTTTGTGCCTTTGTATGTGGTGTTTTTGGTCTTGTTTTGGCGAAAATTTGGGGTGAGGTGTTGGGTGCCGATATTGCTCACTGTGGCATCTTTTGGGTTGGCCGACAGTATCAGCTCACGCATTTTTAAACCGGGGTTTGCGCGGGTGAGACCGGCATTTGAGGAAACATTGCACCCGCGATTGCCAGATGGTAAGCCGGGTAGTCGGTATGGGTTTGTGAGCAGTCATGCAGCCAATTCTTTTGCGGTTTTCGCCACGGCGATGACGTTGCTGGGGCTGGGTCGTCGTTGGTGTTTGGGATTGATGTATCTGGCATCGGCAATCGCGTATTCCCGGGTTTATTTGGGTGTGCATTACGTGGGCGATGTGTTTTTTGGCGCTTTATTGGGGTTGGTGATTGCGTGGTGTATGGTGTGGGTGTTTGAGAAGCAGGTATTGTTGCGGGGTGTGATGAACGGGTAGAAACAATTAACTTCGTGGCATGTCGTACGAATTTATTTTGGTGGATGCCCAAGTGGCTCCTTATGTGGCGAAAATTCAGTTAAACCGTCCGAAAGAATTGAATGCGCTCAACCTTCAGTTGATGGGTGAGATTCGGGATGCGTTGCAGGTTTTGGACAATGATGATGCGGTAAGGGCGATTGTAATAACCGGTAATGAGCGGGCCTTTGCTGCGGGCGCCGATATCAAGCAGATGGCGGGACGTACGGCGATCGACATGTTAAAAATCGATCAGTTTAGCACATGGGATAGTATCAGGAAGACAAAAAAGCCCATTGTTGCGGCTGTGTCGGGATTTGCATTGGGTGGTGGCTGTGAGTTGTGTATGTTGTGCGACATGATTGTTGCCAGTGAGACTGCGCAATTTGGTCAGCCCGAAATCAATATTGGCGTGATGCCGGGTGCGGGGGGCACTCAACGATTGACGCGTGCGGTTGGAAAAGTTAGGGCGATGGAGATGGTGTTGACCGGGAAATTTATTACAGCAGAGGAAGCGAAGGCTGCGGGGTTAATCAATAAAATAGTGCCGGTAGAATTGTATTTGGATGAAGCGATTAAGTTGGCGTCTGACATTGCGGGTAAGTCGCCCATTGCTGTGCAGATGGCCAAGGAAAGTGTGTTGAAGGCGTTTGATAGTCACTTGCAAGAGGGGTTGTATTTTGAGCGCAAGAATTTCTATATGTTGTTTGCAACAGAGGATCAGAAAGAGGGGATGGCGGCATTTGTGGAGAAGCGCAAAGCCGATTTCAAGGGGAAATAGCCTGTGTGATTTTAAATCTACTGGAGGATTCTCGCGGCGCGATAGCCTTTCTAAGGTTAGGGGCACTTTGTTGTGGTTTGGGGTGGATTTCCGCTGATTGGTGTGTGGTAGAGTTTGGTGGCGGTTTGTGTTGAGGTGGTATAGAAATAAAAAGAGAGGGCCTCGTCTTAAACGAGGCCCTCTCTTTTTATGGTTTTATGATTGAGTGAAATTATTTCACGTCAGCCCAAGCAGCG
>JBJTNN010000140.1:0-13961 GCA_046074125.1 Bacteroidota bacterium | reverse complement strand
TGGTGGTGCAGCGGTGACGGGTACAATTACCGGATTGAACATTGCCTCTGGTGCTTCAGCCAACGTTTCTCATCCAACAAAATGGTCTGGGGTTACAGTTGGTTCACACGCCATTGCGGTTAAAATTGTCAAAGTAAACGGAACGCCTGCTTATGGCATGAAATCAGTAAACGATCCCACCACTGCAGATAACGTGTACTACACCTTCTTGCCAGGCAGTCAGCCTGCCGATGAAGCGGGTATCACTGCATTGAACTTGGGCAATTATATCAGTGTGAACAATGCGCCGGTGGATATTGCATTCAGTGTGATCAACGGTGGTACCAATGCAATTACCTCTATGGATGTAGAATACACAGTGGATGGTGGTGCCGCGGTGACGGGTACAATTACCGGATTGAACATTGCCTCTGGTGCTACAGCCAACGTTTCTCATCCAACAAAATGGTCTGGGGTTACGGTTGGTTCACACGCCATTGCGGTTAAAATTGTCAAAGTAAACGGTGCTACTGATACCAAAGTGGGTAACAACAGTGCAAGCAAAACGGTGGTTGTTTTTGATAAAGCGGTTGATCGCAAGATTTTGAATGAGGTATTTACTTCATCTACTTGTGGTCCTTGTACAGCAGGTAACATCAACTACAACAACGTGATTGCGAACAAAACCAAGCACAGCACTGTGAAATATCAAGTTTACTGGCCTGGAACTGGCGATCCTTATTGCACCCAGGAAGTACGTGATCGTACATCGTTCTACGGCATCAATTCAGTGCCTCGCATGGAAGTTGATGGTGGATGGGATGGAAATGCGGGTTCATTCTCTACAGGTTTGTACGATGATTTCCAAGCCAAGCCCGCTTTTGTTGAAATTACTGGTAGTGTGTCTTTGACATGGAAGAACACTGTGACTTTGGATGTGACCTTGAATCCTTTGTTGGATAATGCAAGTAACAATTTGAAGTTGCATGCTGTGATTGTTGAGGGTATGACTTATGCCAACAAAAAGACCAATGGTGAGACCAAGTTTGAAGAGGTGATGAAGAAGATGATGACGGGTTCTGTTGGACAGGTATTGACGCCTTTGAAGAAAGACACCAAGGTGACCAAGAAGATCGCTTATACATTCAATGGTGGCTATCGTTTGCCTACGGATGGTTCAGCTGCTCAGCACATCAATCATTTGACAGAGAACAGTGTTGAAACTTGGAATGATTTGGCGGTTGTTGTTTTTGTTCAGGATGCCACTACCAAAGAGGTATTGCAATCTGAGACCTTCCCTATTGCATTGGTAGGTACAGAGGCGGTTGAGCAAAACTTGAATTTGTACCCCAACCCTGCCAACAGCGTGTTTGTGGTTGAGGCAAAGGAAATGGGCAACGCGGCGGTTGTGGTAACTGATATGCAGGGCAAGGTAGTATTCAACGGTAACATGAATGCTGGTGCCTTGAGCATGAACGTTGCTGATTGGTCGAACGGTGTTTACATGGTATCGGTTAACGGCAACAGCAAGAACTTGAACAGCAAGATTGTGGTTCGTCACTAATTGTGTTGGGCTAAACAATTTTTTCGTTCGAAGTTCGTTTTTAGTGTATGAAATCAAAGAAAGGGGCTGTTCTGATCCTGTTGTTGTTTTTTGGAGCGGCGATGGTGTTTGAAGCTTGTGGAACTACCAAGGGTAAATCTTGCAAGCCACCCCGAAAGCGATATTATCATCACACATTCATTAATATGTAATTTAAAAAGCCCTGCGAAAGCGGGGCTTTTTTTGTAGAAGTTTTTGTAATTTTGTGGAACTTTAATCATAAATAAATCTCTGTCCATGTTATTGCGAAACATTGTGAACCGGGAGGAACTGAAACGTCGGATGGATGCCGATGTTCGTCCTTACACCACCATTTCTTTTTATTGTTATCATCCCATTGAGGATCCAATGGCTTTCCGCAACGATTTGTTTTTGCGGTTGAGTCGGTTGGAGGTTGTGGGGAGGATTTACATTGCCCGGGAGGGCATCAATGCTCAGATTGCTTTGCCATCGGTTCATTTTGAGTCGTTTAAGGCGGATTTATACACGATTGATTTCTTGAACAACATTCGGTTGAATGTGGCCATCGAAGAGAAACAGAAGAGTTTTATCAAATTGGACATCAAGGTAAGGGAGAAGATTGTGGCCGATGGGATTAGTGATCCAACGTTTAGTTTGCAGAATCGCGGGAAGTATTTGGCGGCAGCGGAATGGAATCAGAAGATGGCCGACCCGAATGCGGTGGTGATTGACATGCGCAATCATTATGAGAGCGAGGTGGGCCGGTTTGAGGGGGCTAGCTGTCCGGATACAGATACGTTTCGGGAGGAGTTGGCGCGGGTGTTGGATTTGTACAAGGAGGAGAAGGACAAGCCCATTTTGATGTATTGTACGGGGGGTATTCGATGCGAGAAGGCCAGTGCTTGGATGAAGCACAATGGTTACAATGAGGTATATCATTTGGAGGGAGGGATTATCAATTATGTGAATCAGGTGAAATCTGCGGGACTTGAGAACAAGTTCAAGGGGGTAAATTTTGTGTTTGATCAGCGGTTGGCGGAGCGTGTATCGGATGATGTGATTGCTTGTTGCCATCAATGTGGGGCGCCGGCGGATACGCACATCAATTGCGCGAATACGGGATGCCATTTGTTGTTCATTCAGTGTGCGGTTTGTGCGGAGAAATACGAACACTGCTGTTCGGTGGCTTGTAGGTCGGTGACGCATTTGCCGCAGGAGGAGCAAATTCAATTGCGCAAGGGCAAACCGGCGGGTAGAATTTTTAGTAAGGGAAGATTTCCTGGCAAAGTGTAAAATAATTTGAGCAGTTTGTCGTTTATGTGTAATGAATTCGGAGACGGCGTGTGAAGCGCGTGGCGGTTGCAGGTCTCCTCTCCTTATATTCGCAGAATTAATTATTAATTAGAACACAATACGATGAGATATACTCGTAATGCGCAAGAGAAATCTTGGTTACGATGGGCAGTGATACTGCTTACAGTGATGGCGATGCCTGGTGATGTTTTTGGTCAGTGGGGTTTTGGTGCCGATGCCGGCAGTGCAGATACGGCGGCCAAGGACAGTGGTGCAACTTCTGGCGGTGGCGACGGTGGTTGGGGAATGGATGGCGGATCATCGGCGGAGGAGCCGGCGGTAAAGCGCGCTCCTTACATACGGTTTGTGCCTCCTTACGACAGCATGCGTGAGATCATTTTTTACGAGAACATCATTGAGGATGAGATGTGTGAAAACTGCGGTGCTGATTCTTTGTACTGGCGTGCCAAGAAATATTTGGTTCAGCGTTTGGGCAAGGAGGGTTACAAGAAGATGGTGATTGAGGATAAGGTAGCAGAGCGGATTGTGTTGAAGGTGACCACGCCCATGATTTGTAGGTACGGACAGTATAACAAGAAGCAGGAGGGGATGATGGAGTATCGATTGACGTTGCGATTCAAGGACAGCAGGTATAAGTATCAGTTCGGCAATTTTGTGCATGTAGAAGCGGAGGAAGGGTTGAGTACGAAAATTTCTCGGACATACCATGAGCATTACATGCGATTGAAGAAGGGCTATCAATTCACCGACCGTTATTTGTTGGCGGCTGATTTTGAGGTGAATGAGGTGGTGACAGGATTAAAGAAGACGTTGCAGCAGCCATATCAGCCCGACGAGGACGATTGGTAGGCGGGGCGATTTTCATCGATTTTCCGAGGTTTTGCGACGGGTTTACACCTATAGGAAACATTCTTTTGGTGTCCAATCGAAGAAAGCATGAAAAAAAGTTGTGGATATCTTGCTCAAAGACATAAAATATCCTATTTTTGCAACCCCAAAAACTAAGTAAGAATTACAAACGTGAATCCGCTGAGTACATACAAAACCGTTTCGGTTAACAAAATGACTGCCGACAAGCAGTGGTTTGTGGTTGACGCAAATGGACAGACATTAGGCCGTATGGCCTCTCAAATTGCTTCGGTATTGCGAGGCAAGAACAAGCCTTCTTACACTCCCCATGTGGACTGTGGTGACAACGTGATCGTGATCAACGCGGCGCATGTTGTGATGACTGCTGGAAAGTTCGACAAGAAAGAGTATTTGCGTCACACAGGTTTTCCTGGTGGACAGAGAAGCACCTTGGCGAAGAATGTGAAGCCTGCTCGTTTGATCGAGATGGCGGTGAAGGGCATGTTGCCTAAGAACCGTTTGGGCCGTCGTTTGTTTACCAACTTGTTTGTGTACGAGGGATCTGAGCATCCTCATGCGGCACAACAACCCAAAGTAATGAATACTGAAAACTGAGCCCTATGATAAACACCTCAGGCAGAAGAAAAGCCGCTGTAGCACGCGTATACCTGAAAGAAGGTAACGGAACCATCATTGTAAATAAGAAGCCATTGGAAGTATACTTCCCATTGTCTTGGCATCAATCAGCCATTCAGGCTCCTATGGCATTGACCGATAACGCCGGCAAGTTCGACGTTCAGGTAAATGTTTGTGGGGGTGGTGTAAGCGGACAGGCGCAAGCGGTTCGTTTGGCCATTTCTAAGGCTTTGGTTGACATCAATGCAGAATTGAAATCACCTTTGAGACAGGCAGGATTCATGACACGTGACTCACGTGTTGTTGAGCGTAAGAAGCCAGGTCAGAAAAAGGCACGTCGTCGCTTCCAGTTCTCTAAACGTTAATTATACCCATGGCATATACTCAGCAAGATTTGTTGGAAGCAGGTGTACATTTTGGTCACCTTACCCGCAAATGGAATCCCAAGATGGCTCCATACATTTTTATGGAACAGAATGGTATCCATATCATTGATTTGAAAAAAACCGAAAGCAAGTTGGAGGAAGCCAAAGCGGCTGCTAAGAACATTGCTCGTTCAGGCCGCAGGGTTTTGTTCGTTGCTACCAAGAAGCAAGCGAAGGAAATCGTGGCTGAAGAAGCGAAGCGTGCCAACATGCCTTTCACCACTGAGCGTTGGTTGGGTGGTATGTTGACCAACTTCCAGACTGTGCGCAAGAGCATCAAGCGCATGCAGAACATCGACAAGATGGCTACTGACGGTACATTTGAGCGCATCAACAAGAAGGAGCGTTTGATGTTGGACCGTGAAAAGGCCAAGTTGCAGATGATTTTGGGTGGTATCGAAGATATGACCAAATTGCCAGGTGCTATTTTCATTATCGATGTTAAGCGCGAGCACATTGCCGTGTCTGAGGCTACTCGTTTGGGTATCCCCACCATTGCTTTGGTAGATACAAACTCAGATCCTACCGTGGTTGATTATTCAATCCCAGGAAACGATGACGCTTCTAAATCTATCCATTTGATCGCCCGTGAAATTGCGGATGCCATCATTGAAGGTAGTCAAGAGCGCAAGCGTGAGAAATCAGAGGACGAATCAGCTGCTGTTGCTGAGAAAGAAGTTGCTGCTGAAGCATAATTGAATTGACTATGACAACTATTAGTGCATCAGAAGTAAATAAACTGCGCCAAATGACCGGTGCGGGCATGATGGATTGCAAAAATGCTTTGGTAGAAACCAACGGTGATTTCGAGGCGGCTGTAGATTTCTTGCGCAAGAAAGGCGCGAAAATTGCTGCGAAGCGTGCTGACCGTGAAGCTACTGAAGGTTGTGTTATTGCAACCACCAACGAGGCGCGTACAGCGGGTGTGATTGTATTGTTGAGCTGTGAGACAGATTTCGTTGCTAAGAACGAAAACTTCATCGCCTTGGCAAAAAACATCGCTGCAGTGGCTTTGGAAAATAAATCAGCCGATGTAGAAGCGTTAAAGGCTTTGTCTATCGACGGTGTGAGCATTGCTGACCGTTTGTTGGAGGAAGTGGCTAAGATTGGCGAGAAAATCGACGTGAGCAAATACGAGTTGGTAGAAGGTGCCAACGTAGTATCTTATATCCACGGTGCGAATCGTATGGGTGTATTGGTAGAGTTCAACAACGCTGCCAATGATGCCAACTTGGTTGCAGGTAAAGATGTAGCGATGCAGATTGCTGCGATGAACCCTGTGGCTGTGAATCGCGACAGTGTGGATGCCAACACCATCGAGCGTGAATTGGAAATTGGTCGTGAGCAAGCCCGTGCAGAGGGTAAGCCCGAGGCCATGATCGATCGTATCGCCGAAGGTAAGTTGCAGAAATTCTTCAAAGAATCTACTTTGATGGCTCAAGATTTCGTGAAAGACGGTTCTATGACCATTGAGAAATATTTGTCGAGCGTTGAGCCTGGTCTCACCGTTTGCGGATTCAAGCGAGTGCAACTCGGATAATCAAGAAATTTTAAATCCCTCGAAAGAGGGATTTTTTTTGCTAATATTACAACAACAAATGAGGTTTAAAAGAATACTACTGAAATTAAGTGGAGAGGCCCTGTTGGGTTCGCAGTCTTATGGCATCGATGCCAAGGTGTTGGAGGCGTATGCCAAAGAAGTGAAAAAGGTTGTAGAGGCAGGTGTTGAAGTGGCGGTGGTGATTGGTGGCGGAAACATATTCCGCGGTGTTCAAGGGGCTCAGGGAGGCGTGGTGGACCGCGCCACGGGTGATTACATGGGTATGTTGGCGACCATGATTAACGCGATGGCTTTGCAAGGCGCGTTTGAAAAAGTGGGTATGTCGACCCGTTTATTATCGGCCATCAAAATGGAACAAATCTCAGAACCTTTCATTCGCAGAAGGGCGATACGTCACCTAGAAAAAGGCAGGGTGGTAATTTTTGGTGCTGGCACTGGAAACCCCTACTTTACTACCGATACGGCAGCGTCGTTGCGGGCGGTGGAGATTGAGGCGGATGTGGTTATCAAAGGAACCCGAGTGGATGGCATATACGACAGTGATCCAGAGAAGAATGCGGGTGCGGTAAAATACGACGAGATTTCTTTCAAGAAGGTGTACGATTTGGGATTGGAAGTGATGGATTTGACGGCGATTACGTTGTGTCAAGAGAACAACAAACCCATTGTGGTGTTCGATATGAACGGCGAGGGCAATTTGATGAAGTTGGTTCAAGGTGAGAAAGTGGGCACCTTGGTGATTGATTAATTCAGTTTATGAGTCGTTGTAATTTGCAGTTGAATCAGCATTTACGACAGTCGATGGAGCACCGTTGTCGACAAATGGATCCTAGAATATTATCGTGGGGGCTGGCTTCGCCAGCCCTCCGTGCTTTGCTTTCGCTCAACATCAACACCGTAGAAGATTTATTAAGCTACAGCCCAAAAGAAGTGGCTGAGGCCCATGGGATGGGCAATACGGGGCTGCAACGAATCAAAGAAGGGCTTCAGCAGTTGGGTTTGGATTGGGCTTGATGGCATGGCTATCTCGGGTTCAACCATTGGGTAGGGCCTGCTGCGGTTGATAAGAAAACGCAATTAAAACAAAAAAGACGGCCGAGGCCGTCTTTTTTAATATCCTTAAACTGTTCGACTTACGCCAAAGAGTTTACGTGCTTTTGCAAACTTGATTTCAAGTTGCCAGCTTTGTTCTTGTGGATGACATTGCGCTTCGCCAATTTGTCCAACGCTGAAAATGCGTTTGTCAACAACTTAACAGCCTCCTCTTTAGAGGTAGCCTTGCGGATGGTCTTCACGATATTACGAGCAGTTTTGTGCTGGTAGCGGTTGAGATCGCGCTTGGCAGCGTTTGCTCTGATTCTCTTGATTGCGGACTTATGATTTGCCATTTCTGTTAAAAAGGACTGCAAAGATAACCAAATGCAATGAATTCAGCAAGATATTTCAAAATTTCTCAATCATTTTCTGGGGCTAACTGCACCTTAAGTCCATCCATTTCAGGAGAGAGGTGTAATTGGCATCCGAGCCGACTGTTGTTTTTGACAAAAAATGCTTGGTCAAGCATGCCCAGTTCATCGTCTGACGGCTCGGGTAGTGCATGATCGCTCAACACGTAAACCTGACATGTGGCGCACATGGCCATGCCTCCACATTCGCCTTTCACGGGTAGTTCGTTGGCTTTGCAAAACTCCATGAGGTTAAGTCCCATGTCGGTGGGGGCCTCATAGGTATTTTCTTCGCCATTGCGGTCGATGATGGTGATATGAATCAGCGGATTTTCCATGATTATCGCAAATGGGTAAGGTGATCCAGGTTGTTTTTGATTTTGATTTGATAGTGTGCGTCTCTGTCATGTTTCTCTAGCACATACAGGCAGACGTTGTCGTGTTCAAAATCATCCATGTTTTCCAGTGGGGTATTGGTGAGCAGGCACAGAAACCCGCGGAGTGCGCGACCATGCATGCATATCAGCACAGGATTGTCGGTACTGCTTTCGATTTTTTTGAGTCCCACTTTCTGGCGTTTTTGCATGGCCAGTGGGGTTTCTCCGCCGTTGATGGCTTGGTTGAGTTCGCCATTTCTCCAGCGTTGCAACATCGCATAGAATTCCTTGCGGGAATGTTCACTCGGCTGCTGTCCTTCCAGAATTCCCCAGTTAATCTCATTGAGTTCGGGGATGATTTGGGTGGGGATATTGAGGGGTGCGAAGGGGGCAACGGTTTGGTGGGTGCGTTTCAGCGAGCTCACGTAAATGCGCTGAAAGGGGATGTGTTTGTAGGCTTGGAAAAACGCGTCTGCTTGTTGTTGTCCGAGCGAATTGATGTCGGTATCCACTCCAGAACCTTGAACGATTCCCATGCGGTTGTAATGGGTTTCCCCATGCCGAATGATGTACATTGTTTTTGTGGCGGGGGAGGGTGAACTTTGCATGGATTCAAGCATGTGATGGAACTGTCAGCGACGGGTGCAAATATACAACAGGGGATGGCGATTTATCGTAGGCCTCAGGCTACATTGCCGGAATTTTGCGTGGGCGGTTGGCACAGGACAGATGTTGTGTCGCTGGCTTATGATGCGTCGTTCTGTTTGCATCCTTTTGCGTGGGATGCGCCGGTGGAGTATTTGTTGGGTGAGACAACGGGTGCGGGATGGGAGGTGTGTGAACGGGTTTGGAGCGATGGTTTTTCTGCGATGCCGGTTGGGGTGATGCCGGTGACAACCACCCAAGAAGCGTTTAATGAGGAGGTTTTGGGTATACAGGCGGCCATTGAAAGGCAGGCGTTGCAAAAGGCGGTGGCGGCTCGTGTAGTTGCGGTGGAGAGGTCTCTTTCAGATACACGAATTTGGCAAGCGTTCCAGGCATTGCATGAGGCGTATCCAACCGCATTTGTGTTTTTAACCATACACCCAATTTGGGGATGTTGGATGGGCGCTACGCCGGAAACGCTGTTGCGGGTTGAGGGCGAGGAGGGCAGTGTAATGTCGTTGGCTGGTACGTTAACAAAGGATCAATTGGGGTGGACAAACAAAGAGGCGTTGGAGCAATCGGTGACGAGTTTGTTTATACGAAATGTGTTGGAGGAGGCGGGTGTAATTGGGGCGAGTGAGTCTTCGGTGGGAGAATTACAAATGGGGGATGTAAAGCATTTGATGTCGGAGTGGCGCTTCAAGCTCCCCGATGCATCCGGTTTGTTGGATGGGGAAAATCATCGGTCGGGACGGGGTGTTGTGGATTCTCTGCTCACGCGGTTGCATCCGACGCCGGCGGTGGGGGGCTATCCTCAGAAGGCGGCCTTGGATTGGTTGGCTGCGCACGAGGGGTTTGACCGTTCACTTTATACGGGGTATGTGGGTGTGCGGGGTCTTGACGATATTCATGTCTTTGTTACTTTGCGATGTGCTCAATTGTTCGCCAATGGGTATGCGTTGTATGCGGGTTGTGGGGTAAATGCGGGTTCTGATCCGGCGGTAGAATGGAAGGAAACCGCGGCCAAAATGGATTTGTTGGATCGCTATTTACGTTAGGAGCGCAAGTGCTTAATATTTTATCGAACAGCGAAAATTGCGGCTAAAAATCGTCCTGAAGTGGCTGAAAATCGTCCTGAAGTGGCTAAAAATCGCCCTGAAATCGCCCAAAAATCGCGTGGAAGCGGCCCAAAAATCGCTCGAAAAAATTATCGGAAAATGGTTGGATTGGGAATGCCTTGGCCAAAATCGGTGGCTTCGAGGGCTTCTTTGGTGAAAATTCCGCGCTTGGAGGGTTTGTATCCCGAGTAATCGCCGGTAGGAATGTAGTAGTAAACGTTGCCATCGGCGGAGGGGAAGGCGGGACCTATTTCGTCGAACACGATGGTCTTTTGCTCCTCTTCGTAGCGCATCAATATGCGGGATGATTTGTGGTATTCGAAGACTACGCGATAATCTTCGGAGGGGTCTTCGAGTCCATCGCGAAACAACGGCGCACCCCAAACGGGCTTCATGGCGTTGGGCTCTGACGATTCTTCGTCTTTTTCAAAACTGAGCACGTCAATGACGGAGCGGTTAGAATTGATGTTGTGGCCATCGAACAGCATCACAATGTAATACTGTTTCTTTTTCACTTTGTGGGGGAACAGCTGATAGCAAAGTCCACCAATCCACTGGTTGTTTTCCAGGGTGGTTTCTTTGACATCTTTGGGTAGGCCTTGAGCGGTATCGTGCAGGGTATACAGGGCGATGCCGTTCTTGGTTTTTCTTTGAATAAGGCCGTATTGGTGGAATACGCCATTTTGGAGTATGATGTTGAAGGTGAACAGTTTTACATCGGCTTTGGGATGCGATGCGATGGCCACTGTACTCATTCTCAGGTTGGCGAATTCATGATCAAAAGAAGCGGGATTGGAAAGTACTTCCTGTAGTCGTTGCATCAGCAAATCGGCCGCGGCAAATTTGGCTGAATCCGTTTTTGAAGCGATGACCCATGGGGCGATTGAAAGCAGGCTGTCTTCTTCCTCTGCCATGGAAGGGGCTATATTCTGACCTTGTGCCTGATTCGAAGCGAACAGGCACAGGGTCAGTAGCAGTGAAAATAAATGGATCAATGATTTTTTACACCGCATAGGGGAGTTTTGGGTTTAGCAGTTTTCAACCACAACGGCACTGGCACCACCGCCACCATTACAAATGGCTGCGCCGCCGTACTTTCCATTGTTTTGCTTGAGTACATGCAACAATGTTACCAGAATCCGTGCTCCTGAGGCACCCAATGGATGTCCCAAAGCCACCGCACCGCCGTTCACATTGACTTTGCTTGCATCGAGGTTCAACAGTTTGTTGTTGGCCAAGGATACAACGGAGAAAGCTTCATTTAATTCTACGTAATCCAAATCGGCAACAGAAATTCCGGCGCGTTGCGCTGCGATGGGCAGGGCTTTTGCTGGGGTGGTGGTGAACCACTCTGGACTTTGTTCGGCATCGGCGAAACCGGTGAGTTTGGCCAAAGGCGTCAATCCCAATTCTTTGCATTTTTCTCCACTCACCAACACCAAGGCTGCACCACCGTCATTGATGGTAGAGGCGTTGGCGGCAGTTACGGTACCGTCTTTTTGGAAAACGGGACGCAAACCGGGGATTTTGTCGAAACTTACATTTTTATATTCTTCATCCTCGCTTACTACCACTTCCCCTTTGCGGGTTTGGATGGTTACGGGTACAATTTCGTCGTTGAATTTGCCTGCTTTCCATGCCTCAGCGGCACGGGTGTAGCTTTGGATGGCGTATTGGTCTTGTTCTTCGCGGGTGAAGTTCATTTCTTTGGCGCACAATTCTGCGCAGGTGCCCATCAACGATTTGTCGTAGGCGTCTGTGAGACCGTCTTGCACGATACCGTCGAGTGCTTGAATGTGTCCGTAGCGATATCCTCCGCGAGAGTTTGGCAAATAGTGGGGCGTCAAACTCATGTTTTCCATACCACCGGCAACTACGATATCGTTCAGTCCCAGCATGATACTTTGCGCAGCCAATGAAACAGATTTCAAACCACTGGCGCACACTTTGTTGATGGTTGTGGCAGGCACATGGTCACCAATTCCGGCAAATTTTGAGGCTTGTCGTGCAGGCGCCTGTCCCACACCGGCTTGCAATACACAACCCATGAATACTTCATTGACCTGGTTGGGGTCGATTCCGGCTTTTTCGAGGGCTCCTTTGATGGCGATGGCGCCCAACTGGGTAGCGGGGACGCTTGAAAGTGCCCCATTAAAACTCCCCATGGGGGTTCTGGCGGCGGCTACGATGAAAACTTCTTTTGTCATAAACACGAACTTTACAAAGATACGGGATTGCAGATAATCGGTCTCAATTGGGCTTGGGTTAATGACCTTTGGGAGATAAAGGATTAGTTTTGTATTGAAATTTTTGGACATGATTGTTTTGATTGAGTCTTCGGCGGAATTTCCATCTGTGGCGGTTTGTGATGGTGGGGGTGTGGTGTTGTGGAACGAGGTAGGTGAAGACCGTCAATCTCACGCTGAAAAGTTGCCGATGATGGTACAGCGGGCGGTGGCTTTTATTGGGTCATCGGGCGGTGCTGTGAAGGCGGTGGGTTTTCAGGAGGGGCCAGGAAGTTACACGGGATTGCGGATTGGTGTAAGTTTGGCCAAGGGGCTGTGTTATGGTTTCAATGTGCCGTTGATAGCGGTGTCGGGGTTTGCCTGTTTGGGTGCCGAGGCTTTGGAGCGATATCCTCAATGTTCAGAGGCTTGGGTGATGTTGGATGCCCGCAGGGACGAGGTGTATGCTTTGAAATGCACAAGGCATGGTGGGGCCGAAGGGTTGGTACGTGCCGAGATTTTGCCTTCATTGGGGGTTGCTGATTTTGGATCGCACACGGTATTTGTAGGCAATGCCAACGAAAAGGTGAAGCGGTTGATGGGGGCTGAAGAGGCTATATATTGGGATGAATCGCCCCGGGCGGCGCAGATGGCCACGGTGGCTGCGGGGAATTTGGCGTTGGGGAAATTTGTGGATGTGGCGTATTACGAGCCATTTTATTTGAAAGATTTTGTGGCAGGGGTGAGCAAAAAATTTAGTTTGTGAGGGGGTATGCGGGTTTTGTTCATCGATAATTTAGACAGTTTTACATTCAACTTGGTGCATTGTTTGGAGGTGGGCGGAGCGCGGGTGGAGGTTTTGCGCAACGAGGGTGAGGATTGGCCTGGGCTGTCAGAAAGAATGGCAATGTGTGACGCATGGGCGGTCGGCCCGGGACCGGGCCGACCGCAAGACTACCCACATTTGCTGCGGGCCATCAAAACCTACCTGGGAAAAAAACCTTTGCTGGGGATTTGCCTCGGACAGCAAGCCATCGCCCATGTTTGTGGTTGGGACATCGTTCATGCGCATTTTCCCATGCATGGCAAGCCCTCGCTGATTGAGCATAACGGACAAGGTCTGTTCGAAAACCTACCCCAAAACCTGCAGGTGGGTCGTTATCATTCTTTGGTTGTTACAGAAAAGCAAACCGGCTCGACCAATGAAGCGACTATGCCCCAAAAACCTGCGGAAAACCCTGTGGAGAGGCCCTTTGCTTTGCAGGTGGATGCCCGTTGCGAAGGCGAAGTCATGGCCTTGAGCAATTCCGATTACGGGGTTTGGGCTGTGCAGTTTCACCCGGAGAGTGTGCTCACACCAGACGGACAATCAATGATCGAGAAATGGTTGGCGTTGGCAATGAATTTTCGCATTACCGAGCCGCCTGTTTAACAGCTTCGGCAATGTCTTTGGGCGAATAACCACACAAGGGATACAAATCTTCTTCGTTGTTTCCGTGTTCTATAAAAGCAGCAGGGATGCCTAAGTGTAGGACTTTACAGTCTGTTTGCCGCTCGATTGTCGCCGCGATTGACTGTCCCCAACCCCCTTGAATGCATCCATCTTCAACGGTGATGATTTGTTCATAGCCAAGTACATGGATGATGCCCTTTTCGATGTAATCGGCCGTTTGGCTTACCATGGCACAATGGATATGATCGAAGGGTATGTCTGTGAGCAAAGCATGCGCTTCGAGGCACAGATTGCTGGCATGGCCAGTGCTTATCAATAAGATTCGGGCTGAATCGGCGTGATGCAGACGTTGAGGTTTGAGCGCCGATAG
>JBJTNN010000139.1:0-3160 GCA_046074125.1 Bacteroidota bacterium | reverse complement strand
ATCGTTCTAGGTCCCCAGGGGATATCACGCCTACGACCGAGTTGTTTTTCGATGTATAAACATTTGTTTAGCAGCATTTTGGGGGTGAAGGGTGTTTTGACGATGATGGCTTGGTTGAGGAAATCGGGTTGATCGGTATGGCCCCAGGCGGCGGTTTGGTAGAGGGCGGAGACTTTGACAATTTCACCCACTTGTTGGGAGATGAGCATTTGGGCTTTGCCGATGTTTTGCAATCGGTTTCCCATGTTGCCCCCAAGTCCGAGCGCTACCCAATTTTCGATGTACATGATGTCTGCGAAGATAAATACACCATGGCGAAGGTAGAGAACCCCTATTTTTGTGCTTCTATGAAATCGATTTTTTCTTTGTTAATGGTTGTCCTGTGTGCATTTAGCGTGCAGGCCCAAGACGTTGTTGTGGGATTGAACACGGCCACCACGGCGCAGTGGGAGGTCATCAGTTATGGCAATGACCCGTTGAAAGTGAGGCAATACACGTTTGCCAATGGGTTAACGCTGATCACATCGACACAGAAAAAATCGCCCCGCATTTACACCATGGTGGCGGTGAGAACGGGATCGAAGAACGACCCAGCGGACCACACGGGTTTGGCGCATTACTTGGAGCACATGTTGTTCAAGGGAACGGACAAATACGGCAGTTTGGACTGGGCCAAGGAGGCGCCGTTGTTGAAGCAAATCGATCAGTTGTATGAAAAGTATAACCACAGCACAGACCCTATCGCACGGAAATCGATTTACCGGGCCATTGATAGTGTGAGTCAGTTGGCGGCGAAGTTTGCGATTGCCAATGAATACGACAAAATGTGTCAGGCCATGGGCGCTCAGGGCACGAATGCGTTTACCAGCAACGATGAAACGGTGTACATCAACGACATCCCATCGAACATGGTGAATAAGTGGATTGCTTTGGAGGCAGAGCGGTTCCGCAACCCTGTTTTGCGCTTGTTCCACACGGAGTTGGAGGCGGTGTATGAAGAGAAGAACATTTCGTTGGATCGGGTGGGCGACAAAGTCTATGAGGTGATGATGGCGGATTTGTTCAAGAAGCACAATTATGGTTTGCAGACGACAATCGGAACGGTGGAGCATTTGAAGAACCCCAGTTTGGAGGCCATTCGCAATTATTACAACGACTATTATGTGCCCAACAACATGGCGATCATCATGAGTGGTGATTTTGATCCGGATGCGGTGGCGCAGCAGGTATACGAGCAGTTTGGGTCTATGCAGCGCAAGGATGTTTACAACTATGTTTTTGAGTTGGAGACGCCGGTGAATCAGGAGCGGACGTACGAGTTGGTGGATCCTGAGGCGGAGTATGTGAATGTAGGTTTTCGCATTCCGAATGCGGGCACGGAGGAATCACGGGCCGCGAAGTTGATTGATTTGTTGCTGAGCAATTCCAAGGCGGGATTGATTGACGTGAATTTGGTGTTGAAGCAACAGGTTTTATCGGCCTACAGCGGCGTGGAGCAACTGTCTGACTACGGCATTTTTTATCTTCAGGGATCGCCCAAGGAGGGACAAACTTTGGAGGAGGTAAAGACATTGTTGCTGGGCGAGTTGGAGAAGATTCGCAAGGGCGAGTTTGATGCCAATTTGTTGAAGGCCATCATATTGAATAAGGAAATTGAGAAGATCAAGGCATTTGATGAGAATGAGAGTCGTTGTTTCTTGCTGAAAGACGCGTTCATACAGGGATTGGATTATCGCGATAAGTTCAATGAAATCGCCATGATGAAGGAGATGTCGAAGGACTATTTGGTGGATTTTGCCAATGTGTTTTTGAACATGGACCGCGTGGTGGTTTACAAGCGGAAGGGGGAGAAGCCGGTATCGGAAAAAATTGAGAAACCCGCCATTCATCCGGTGGAGTTGAACCGCGACAAGCAGAGTGCGTTTGTGAAGAATTGGTTGGCTTTGCCATCGGAAAAAATCAATCCTGAGGTGGTGGATTTGAAATCGGCCATACAGCAAGAGTACGTAGGTCCGGCGGTGATGCGTTACGTGAAAAACACCGACAATCGCTTGTTTAATTTGTCGTACCGCTACGACTACGGCACGTGGCACAACAAGGCGTTGGAGTTGTTGCCGGGTTACATTTCTTATGTTGGAACGGATGGGTACACTGCGGCGCAGATCAGTCAGGCGTTTTATCGTTGGGGCTGTAGTTTTGGTGCCACTGCGGGAACTGAGCATTTTGTGTTTGGGGTTGAAGGTCCGGAAGAAAACTTCGATTCTGCAGTTTGGCTGTTCGACCGGTTGATGAACAATCCGAAGGTGGATGAGTCGGTTTTTGCGTCGATGGTGGCGGATATTATCAAATCTCGGGAGGATGCGAAATCGAATCCATCGGCCATTCGCAGTGCTTTGATGTCGTATGCGATGTACGGAGCCCACAATCCATCGAAGTGGGTTTTGAGCAATGCGGAGTTACAGAAAATGAAGGCGGAAGATGTGGTGAAATTGATGAAGGGGATGAAGAACATCAAGCACACGTTGGATTATTACGGGGCTCGGGAGCGGACGGCTGTGGCAGCATCGTTGCGGTTGTATCACCAAATGCCGGCGGATCAAACGAAGCATGAATTGGCGTTTCAGCTAGATAAATCGAAGTCGGTGAGTCAATTGTTTGTAGAAAAGGAAGTAACGCAGCCGGTGGTATATTTCACTCATTACGACCAGGTGCAGGCGAGCATCAACTGGTATGCTAGGGGATCAGTGTTGAGTGAGATGGAGTCGCCATTGGTATCGGCGTTCAACCAATATTTTGGGGGTGATATGAGCAGTGTGGTTTTCCAGAACATCCGGGAGGCGAAGGCGTTGGCGTACAGTACTTATGCGGTTTACCGTGCGGCCGGTTATAAGGGGAAATACAATTCCATGGTTGGATTTGTGGGTACGCAGGCCGATAAATTTCACGAAGCGGTTGGGGCGATGAATGAGTTATTGACCACATTGCCGCAGAATGCGGAGGTGTTTGAGTTGGCGAAGAAGAGTTTGGCGAACCAGGTGGAGACGAATCGGTTGGAGCGTTCGCGCTATATTTCATCGTTGGATGCGAATATGGATCGCGGGTTTTCAACGGTGGTACCGAATCTGGAGAACTACAAGAAGTTATCGACTTTGGGTATGGT
>JBJTNN010000138.1:0-2637 GCA_046074125.1 Bacteroidota bacterium | reverse complement strand
AAAATTACGGTCAGCGCTGCTGGAGATGGCATCACCAAATACGATTACAAAGTGAAATATAAAAAACTCACCTATATATTGAGTTTTCAGCTTTGGTGGATCAACGGCCAGGGGTTTTGGGTGAATGAAGTGGCTTGGTCGATGGGTGTTTAATTGAAATTCCAGCGCGATAGATTCAGCGTTTTTTCCACTTGGGCTTCGTTTCCATCACTTAGATGCGGAAAGAAATCCCGACCAGTAATTTTTTCTACCTCATCGATGCTCAATGCGAAAGCAGAAAGGGGCCTGTCAGAGCCCAAATTTTGGAAGACAAAACCGATGGCCCTTACGGGTTGTGCGGTGTCTAATACCACTTTGAAGAATCGTTTGGGTACTGATATTCGGTTGTAATGTCCAATTTGTTGGGTGAGTTCATCCGTTAATACCGGACCTGTGGCGATGAACAAGGGTCGGTTGGCGGGTGCCCATTCCCGGATTTTTTCTTCCAATTTTTTCCAGATGCCACGATTCAAACCCGGACGTTGGGGCGAGATGTTGCTGGTGTAAAAAGATTCGGTCATGGCCTGAGGGGAGTATTTCATGTCGGCGGCGGGCGCGAGATGGCCGCGGTCAAAACCCGACTTGGTGTAATCTTCGGTTCTGGCGGTATGTGGACGAATTACGGGGTCAATCACAAAGCGGCTCTCGCGCTCCGCCGCCCCCAAAGTGTGGGAGAGGGTGAGTTCATAGGCCACCCAATTGGCTTGCATGTGTTGGTGGTTGTATGACACCGCATAGGCTGCGTGTTGGGTGACTTTTTCGCCCGCCAATAGTTGAGGTCTCGCCCAATGTTGCAGCGCGGTATTTCCTTGAAATCCGGGCAATAAAATCACCAAAACCCCAGCAATGAGCCATCGGAAGGGTAGGTTTATTCTACTTCGTAATGGGGGATTTTCCCTTTGGCAGATATCCTGCTGCGGCCTTTGAGAATCGCTATCGGTGTGGGGCATCATGCCCCGCTAAGATAAGATTTTTCGAACGATGCGTGGGCCAACGTAAATGAAGCCGGTATAAACCTGCACCAAACTGGCACCACGGGTGATTTTGGAATTGTAATCGCTCTTGGAGAACACCCCTCCAACACCAATCAACGGGATCGTGCCACCCAATTCAATGGCCAAAAAGCCCAAAACTGTATTCGAAGATTCGTAGACAGGTTTGCCACTCAATCCGCCATCGCCGATCTTCTGGACGAGTTTTTTATCGGACCGCAAATTATCCCGTGAAATGGTGGTGTTTGTTGCAATTACCCCGTCGACCTTGGCCTTTTTGATGGTTTTTACCAATTCTTTGATTTGGTTTTGATGGAAATCCGGGGCAATTTTTAAAAAGATGGGTTTCCATTGATTCCGTTCGCTGCGGATGGCCTGTAATTGGGCAAAAAGCTGTGAAATGAAGGTGTCTTCTTGCAAATCACGAAGTCCGGGCGTATTGGGAGAGGAGATGTTTACCGCGATATAATCTACGTAATCATAAATTTTTTCAAAAGCGATTACATAGTCATCGATGGCTTTTTCGTTGGGTGTGGCTTTGTTCTTGCCGATGTTGCCGCCCACTACCAGACCCTCAGGTCGGTTTTTCAATCGCTCTACCATCGCATCCACACCGTCGTTGTTAAATCCCATGCGGTTAATGAGTGCATTGTCCTCTGGAAGTCTAAACAATCGGGGTGCTGGATTTCCGGGTTGTGCCACAGGCGTTACAGTGCCTACTTCTACGTGTCCAAAGCCCAAATCTTTCAATTGGTGCAGCCACTTGGCATTTTTATCGAACCCGGCAGCCAGGCCAAGGCTATTTGGGAAGTCGATGCCACAAACTTGAATGGGCTTGGGATTGGCGGGGATGCAAGATTTTTTAAACCAAGGACCTATGACGGGGGCGTTCAGTACCCAGGTCAAACTTTTCATGGCAAATTCATGGGCCACTTCTGGCGACATGAAAAACATGATGGTTTTGACAAGGTTGTACATAGGGCTCGACACGTTTACTTCATTGCTTTCATCCAATTCCATTGGGACGTCTGGCGCGTGATGATCGGGTTGTGGCAAGGCGTTCAGAAATTATAGTATAAAGATAATAAAATTCGTGGTTTCGTTGCTTAGTGTTTAAAATGGCGAACTCCAGTGGTCAACATGGCGATGCCATTGGCATTGCAATAATCGATCGAGAGTTGGTCTTTGATGCTACCACCGGGCTGAACCACCGCGGTGATGCCAGATTTGTCGGCAATTTCAACGCAATCGGGGAAAGGGAAGAAGGCGTCGCTCGCCATGACCGCGCCTTGCAAATCAAATCCAAAACGATTGGCTTTCTCAATGGCTTGCTGAAGTGCATCAACCCGGCTGGTTTGTCCGGTTCCGCTGGCCAGTAGCTGTTGGTTTTTCACCAGAACGATGGTGTTGCTTTTGGTTTGCTTTACCAATTTTAGGGCGAATTCTAGGTCGTGAAGTTGCTCTGCTGTGGGCAAAGTTTCAGTTACAGGCTTCATATCTGCCTGTTTCTCAGTTACAGAATCCCTGTCTTGGATCAGTTGTCCATTCAACGCCGTTCTCACCATTTTGGGATTCAGGGCGATATCTCCTGTGGTTTCCAAAACGA
>JBJTNN010000137.1:0-4942 GCA_046074125.1 Bacteroidota bacterium | reverse complement strand
ACACAATCCGCCCCGTAACTTTCCATCAGTTTGGCCTGTTCCGCCAGTTTTTGGGGCTCGTTCATGTGGGCCATCATCAAAAATCCTCCCACGTCCATCCCCAAATTTTTCGCCGCTTCAATGTGTTGCGCCGCAATGTCCGCCTCGGTGCAATGCGTTGCAATACGAACGCTCTCAACACCCAAAGACCTCGCCCGTTTCAAATCATCAATGGTTCCAATGCCGGGCAATAACAAGGTGGTCAATCGCGCGTGCTGCAATTTCTCTGCGATTCCTTCCAACCATTCCCAGTCGGTGTGAGCCCCAAAGCCATAGTTAAAACTCGCGCCCGCCAGTCCATCACCGTGGGCAATTTCTATCGCATCTACCTTGGCCGCATCCAACGCCAAAGCGATTTCTGTCATTTTTTCTTTGCTGTATTGATGTTTGATGGCGTGCTGACCATCGCGCAATGTTACATCCTGAATGTATACCTTTTTCATGCATTACCTCCTTGTTTGCTGGCCATGCGCTCGGCAGTTGCCAGGGCCGCACTGGTCATTATGTCTAAATTCCCCGCGTATTCTGGCAGATAATGACCCGCCCCACGCACTTGCAACATCACAGTGGTTTTCAACCCACTCACTTTTCCCAATCCCTCAATGAATACTGCATTTTCTGGTGCGATCTCCTCGAATTGTACTTCCTGATGCAGGCGATAACCCGGAACATATTGTTGAACCTCTTCCACCATTTGGTGAATGCTTGTCCTAATGGCTTCCCGATCGCCCGGTTCGCTCAAGGTGAACACCGTGTCTCGCATCACCAAGGGCGGCTCTGCGGGATTCAAAATAATGATGGCTTTTCCTTTTGTGGCACCACCCACCTGTTCGATGGCATGAGACGTGGTTTCCGTGAACTCGTCGATGTTGGCACGGGTACCCGGACCGGCACTTTTTGAAGCGATACTTGCCACAATTTCGCCGTAGTGCACCTTAGCCACGCGGTTTACGGCCGCCACCATGGGTATCGTTGCCTGTCCACCACACGTAACCATGTTCACATTGGGAACATCTTGTAGGGTGTCGAAATTAACGGGCGGAACCAAAAATGGACCTATCGCAGCCGGTGTAAGGTCTATCACACGCTTGCCTTCGAAGGCTTTTATTTTGTCGTAATTGTAAACGTGTGCCTTGGCCGAGGTAGCATCGAAAATGAAACCGATCTCAGGCCATAAGGGATGATTGAGCAACCCATCAATGCCCTCGTGGGTGGTGGCGACACCCATGCGCTCGGCGCGGGCAAGTCCATCCGAATGCGGATCAATCCCCACAAATACGCCCATTTCGAGGTATTTGGCAGTACGCATCACCTTGATCATCAGGTCGGTCCCAATATTCCCAGAGCCAATAATGGCTACTTTAATTTTTGATTTTTCTTGATTCATGGGTGCTCTGCAACGTTAATTGAAGGAAAAAGAAACTTCACCGAAAGATTCAATGTGGGCCACAAAGGTGTCGCCGGCTTCGCCGGCGCACATTGGCCCAAGAGCGCCACTCAGCACAATATCTCCCGCTTTCAGCGGCGTTCCCAAATTCGCAAAGGTCTGCGCCAACCAAGTGAGTGCCTTTAACGGACTTCCCAAACATGCCGCACCAACCCCTTCAGAAACCGGTTCACCGTTTTTGTACAGGTTCATTTTCACACTGGCCAAATCCACTTCATCCAGTGATTTTCTCACATCCCCCAACACAAAATGACTGGCGCTGGCATTGTCGGCCACCGTATCCGTGATGCGAATGTCCCAGTTTAGTACCCTCGACCCCACAATTTCAATGGCACCAACCGCATAATCAACCGCTGCCGCCACCGTATCTTCATTGATTTCGCCGCTAAGGTCCGACTTCATCACAAACGCAATTTCCGCCTCCGCTTTGGGTTGCAAAATGGCAGCCGCAGGCAAACTTCCGCCATTCTTCACTGCCGTATCCGCAAACAATAACCCGAAGTCGGGCTGATCTACCCCCAATTGCTTCTGCACCGCCAAAGATGTCAACCCGATTTTTTGTCCAACCACCACCGCACCTTCCATCACACGCAAATCGTTGTTCACTTTTTGAATGGCATACGCCGCAGCGATATCGGTATCTCCGATCAATTCTCTCACGGGCGCGCAAGGCAAGCCTTGCGCTTGTGCCTCCCGCAGCCGCACAGCGGCTGCCTCAATCACTTCTTGCGAAATCATGCCCCAAAGGTAACACCGGGGTTCAATTAATTTTGGGACTACAACAACTCTATTCTCTCCTCACCCACTTTTACACTAAATCCGATTTCGGCACCAAGTGCCGTAAATACCCTGACAATCGTATCAATGGTTGCATTGTTTGCACTCGATTCTAATTTGGAAATTTGTGCCTTACCAACCCCCAAACGATCCCCCAATTCATTTTGGGTGAGATTTCTATAACGACGCGTCGCTTTGATCATTCTACCCAACAACTCCATATTCAACTCATGCTCAAAATCATTGCGCAACGGAGTGCCAACGACCCCAAGATACTTGTCTTTTACTTCACTCAAACTGAGCACATCCGACTTAATATGTTTTACATCTTGCTTCATGATTTTTCAAAATATTTATCTCGCAAAGCAATTGCTTTGTCTATTTCATCCGTGGGAACTTTCGCCGATTTCTTCATAAACCCGTGAGTTGCCACAACAAGTGTTTCAGCTTTGTCCCGTGAATCCCAAAAAGCCAGAAGTCGAATTTGATTTCCCTTGAACAAAGTTCTAAATTCCCAAATTTCATTTCGCAATTTTTTAAACAACCTGCGATCATTTTGATGTTCAGCCAACTCTATATTGAAAAGAACTTTTGCCACCGTCTTTTTATCCAATGTTGCCAAAAACTCATCCGCCTCTTTCAAAAAGACCGTGTTAAAAAACCGCATTTCCACCTCCACATAAGAAAACAAAGATACAAAAAGTTCACCTAAAAGGCAACTTTAAACAATTATAACCGAGTAATTTAAACATGTAACAATCCCAACCTTAATCATACAATCCTAACTTTGCACCCATGCCCAACATCGAAGAAATCGCACAGTCACTGCACCAAGCTGCCCACCAAACCAAACCCATCGCACAAATTAGCCTCCAACAACCCCTTTCCCTGGAAGAAGCCTACCAAGTGCAAAAAGCACTGATCGACCTTCGCCTGAAAGAAGGAGAAACCCTAATCGGACTCAAAATGGGCTTTACCTCCGAAGCGAAAATGAAACAAATGGGTGTGCACGACCTTATCTGGGGCCGACTCACCTCAGCCATGCTCATCCCCAACAACAATACCACCGCCAGAAGCCAATACATCCACCCCCGCGTAGAACCCGAAATTTGCTTTCGCATCGCCAAAGACATCCCCGGAGAACTCAATGAAACAGAAGTCATCAACTATGTAGATGCCGTAGCAACCGCCATCGAAATCATCGACTCGCGCTATGAAAACTTCAAATTTTCCCTGGAAGATGTAGTGGCCGATAACTGCTCTTCCATTGGATTTGTGGTTGGCGAATGGATGCCCGTGCAAGAAAACCTCAACAACCTCTCCATGGCACTAACCATCGATGGAAAAACAGTGGCCGAAGGGTCCTCCAACGACATCATGAACAACCCCTGGAAAAGTCTCGCAGCCGCCACGCGATTGGCATCCCAATACGGTGAACCCATCAAAAAAGGCATGTACATCATGGCAGGTGCCGCCACCAACGCCGAATTCATTCAAGCCAACCAATCCGCATCCGCCACAGTAGCGTCACTGGGTGAAGTCAGTGTTTCCTTCAAATAACCCCCAGCCCAAAATCAAGCGTGCCAACGCTCGTAAGTGCTGAAATCTATCTCCTTGCGTGCAGCCAAATCCGCAAACAATTGCTTTGCTGAATCCGCATGTTCACAGCCATTAACGAATCGACCCGCAACCACCTTGCCCTTACTTCCACTGCCGTAGGCAAAAAACCCTGCGGTTTTTCCACCCAAAATCACACCCCGCTCGTGGGCATCGGCCAACACCGACAACAAACTCATTAGCACCGAACCCGTATACAAATTACCCAGCTGCGATGAGGCACGCTCCCCCGGAGCAATCACCGCTTGCACAAAAGATTTATACGCCACACTCTTGGCAATCACTTTTTCCAAATCAGCATTCCCGCCTACCTCAGACCAAGACAGACCCAACAACTCCGACAATCCCATATCATTCAATGCCCCCGAATCGCCCAATTCCACCAAAGGCTTGAGCACCGCATCCATCCAAAATCGCACCGCCATCCTACGTCCCTGATAGGCATACGGCTGGTGAAAAATCCAGGTCGACCAGTCACTCACCCGCCAATCAGACACCTGTTGAGCATAATGCACAAGCGCCTCTTCAAGGCGTGCACAGTAACATTCATTGGAAAAATATCCGTCGAAAACAGGTTCCGTCCTACTGATTTTCAAGGTCTCCCCCGGGATAGACCAAATCATTTGATCTGCATCCACATTGAGTTGGGTAGGATTCTTGGCGATACTGCTCGATCGATCCGATTCAGCCCCCGCAATTTTAGCTTGAAGTTCAGATTCCGACACAGATACACCGAGCAATGTTGCGGCATCCTTCAACGCCTGAAGCTTGTTGAATGAACGCAAAGGCTTGTAAAAATCCAATTCACTTTTGAGCCCGATGCCAACCGTGTCTCCCAACACCATGATGCGCGGATCCTCTTTCAGCAATACCGCCACAGCACCAGCACCTTGGGTGTACTCTCCGCTCGAAAGCAAATCATACTTGGCAATATCCGCTCCCACAACAATAGCCATACGACCTTGTCCCGGCGCACTGCGAATCCAATCGACACACAACAACATCGCGTCAAATGCAGCGATACAAGCAAATGTCATGTCCACCACATCCGTATTCCTAAAT
>JBJTNN010000136.1:0-10801 GCA_046074125.1 Bacteroidota bacterium | reverse complement strand
TTGTAGTCTATCCAACCTATATAGAAAATCAACCAAGACAAATTTTAAAAGCTATTTCTAAAAGAATACCAGTAATCACGACATCAGCTTGCGGACTTGAGCGTTCAGACCAGGTAGACATTGTAGAATTAAATAACTTTGAACAATTAAAAAATGAAGTTAACAAGCGAACGGGAAAGAAGCACTAGGCATAACAGAACCAATCCAAAAGGCGGGGTTTCCAGTTCCAAAGACAGTTTTGTGGTAGAATCAAACATGGCACAGAAAACTGGCACAAAATAAAAAAAACCACCTACGATTTCGTAAGTGGTTTATTTTGTTGGTAGCGAAGGGGGGAATTGAACCCCCGACCTCAGGGTTATGAATCCTGCGCTCTAACCACCTGAGCTACCTCGCCGTTGAGGGCTGCAAAAATAGTGACTTCCTAGGAATTTTGCAATTCCACCGAAAAAATCCCGAATTGATTGTGGTTTAATGGGATGCGTTGTTGAGTACGTCTGAAACGTGCTGCATGACAACCGTCGGACTTAAGGTTTCCATGCAACTGTTGCCATCTACGCAGCTGCCACGATAAAAACACTTGCACGTTTTCGGGGGTTGTACGATGGCGCCTTTGTTAAACAGGTCAAATTCATGGGGATTGAAAATGTTGTTCATCAGCACAATTTTCTTGCCCAATCCCAAAGTGAGATGCATGCCCATGGTTACCTGCGTTACCACCAAATCACACTGGTCAATCAAGTTGATGAACTGCTGTAAAGGGTAGTTTCCCAAGTAACAAGCACCGCTGCCTTCCTGTATGGCCAAGTTGCGGTCGTGCTCCTGGGCGCCACCAAGCAACAATGGCGTATAGCCCGCGTTTTCGATCATTTTGGCCAACTCAACCCAGTTTTCAATGCTCCACAAGCGGGTGGTCCAACGATCGCCACAACCAGTATTGAGTCCGATGATGGGTTTGCTGCGGTCTAAATTCCACACAAATCCTTTGTCTGCATGATTGTCGAGCAGATAGGGCTCCCCCTCGTATTTCAATCCGCAGATTTCAAAAATCTCTGTGCAATAGTTTTTGGTGTTGGCTTTGCTCACATCATCGAATAAGCCGGTATCGAACTTGTGCTGCGCCAATTCATTCACGGGCTGCGTTGCGCCATCCTTCAATATGAAGCCAAATTTCTCTTTCGCGCTCACCATTTTCAATAGGGCCGCCGCTTCTTTTTCTTTGTCGAGGTTGATGGCAATATCCCATTCCGTATTGGTCACATACAAACTCGCTTCGATGCCCAATTTGTACACTTCGTGGATTTCACCTTTTGGCAAAATGTCAGGAAAAAGTGTGATCCAAGTAAATTTGGCATGGGGGTAAAGCTTTTTATATCGAGTAATCAGGGGTGTTGTTCGAATCACATCGCCCATCGCCCCCAATTTGATGATCAAAATTCGCTTCTCAATGGGAGTATAGGCCAGACAGTTTTCGCAGTGAAAGCCTTGTTCCTTGTGGGGTTTGCATGGAATATGACCTAAGAAGTGAAGACAGTCTGGATTGAATTTCATGGGGCGAAAATAGTTTTTTCATCGCAAACACTTGCCATTGCAACCATTTGGGCATAAAAGTTGTCTAATTTTGAAAGAGAATTTTCCAGTGAAACGTCGGCTACAGTGGTTTTTGATTTTTTGCTTTCTGGGTTGGTTTCCATCCCTGAACGCAACACACTTGGTGGGCGGCTTCCTTACGTACAAGCGATTGGGCACGAATGGTACCAATACCCAATACCGCGTAACCATCTTTGCCTACCGCGATTGCAGTCCGGCCGATGGCGGAATTCAATTCGAAAAAAAGGTTGGACTCTGCGTCTATAACGAAAACAAATCGCTCCTTACCACCTTCGAAGCCAGTTTGATTTCAGAAAAATCGGTGGATCCTGTTGGGAATACCGCCTGTCCAGAAGTCGCCAAGGCCTGTCTCAAACAAGGGGTCTATGAGGTCAACATCACCTTGCCCAATTCCACCACCGGGTATCATTTGAAATGGGAGAGGTGCTGTAGAAATTCGCAAAACAACCTGATCGACAATACCGGCACGCCTTTTCAAGGCCAAACGTATTACGGCTTTATTCCACCCACGGCCATTGCCAATAGTTCGCCCTCGTTTTTGGATTTGCCAGTGCCCTTCATTTGTGCAGGGGATACCACCACCATCCGAAATCGCGTGTTGGACATCGATGGAGATTCTTTGTCGTACAAGCTGGTTACCCCTTGGCAGGGTGGACAAGCGAGCTGGGTAGATGTGGTGAATTGTTCGGATCCGATGACGGCGTTCCAGAATGTACAATACGTTACGGGGTACTCAACGGCCAATCCTTTTGGGTCGGGCGGGTATGTAAACGTCGATGCTTTCAATGGACTTACCACTTACATGGCACCCGCTGCGGGGAGGTATGCTGTGGCCATCGAAGTGACTGAATGGAGAAACGGCATTGCCATCTCTTGGGTGCGTCTGGATTTGCAAATTTTGGTCATCAGTTGCAGCAAAAACAACCGTCCTACCTTGGCGTTTGAATCACCTGGACCGTGGTACGTGGAGGCGGGTGAAACGCTTTGCAAAAAGGTTACCGGACAAGATTTGAAGGATACGCAGGACATTATCACCCTGAAAGCTTACGGCGATATACTTACGGGTACCAATGGCTACAAAGGCACGAAAGCTACATTTTCTCAGGTGAATAGCGCACGGAAATCTGTGACTTCAACGTTCTGTTGGACACCCGATTGTAACATCAACACCACGATGCCTTTTAGGGTGACTTTCGAGGCCTATGACAATGCCTGCCCATCGAAGTTTATCAACCAAAACGTACTCATTTACGTCAAGCCCTTTTTGCCCATCGAAACGGTTAAAGGGAAAGTGAATTTGTGTCAAAATACCCTCGCGGAACAATACGAAATCAACAAGTACGATGCGGGCAGGGCCTACACTTGGACGGTCATTGGTGGCACAATCAATGGTAAAGACACAGGTCGTTACGTGAAAATCGACTGGGGTAATACGGCCATCGGGAAAATAACGGTGACGGTCAAAAACAAATATGGCTGTACCGCGGATATCATTTTGCAGGTGAATTTGGTTTCGGCGCCTGCTCGACCTAAAATCTCGGGGTCGGACACGGTTTGTTTGAATCAGACGTCGACTTTCAGTACCCCCAAAACCCAAACTTCGTATAAATTTTCTGTGGTGGGAGGAACATTGCTGTCGTCGTCGCAGGTGGGCAGCAACATGGAAGCCAAAGTGCTCTGGAATGTGGCGGGGAAAGGATTGGTTACGGTTGTGGCAACCAACAATTTGGGTTGTAATAGCATACCAGATTCGTTGAATGTATTTGTGAGTTCGCCGGTGGGAAGTGGCGTTTTGGGGCCGGTGAGTGTATGTCCGAACAACAAGGGCATCATCTACACGTTGGACAAAAAACTATGGAAATCGACCTATTCGTGGACGGCTTCGGGCGCAACCAGCAGCAAGGTGATTGCCGATACGATGTTTAGCGTGGACTGGGGTGGATTGGGCAATGGCACGGTGCAGGTGGTGGTAACGGATCGATTTGGATGTAGGGATACGGCCAAGTTGCAGGTGAAGAAGAACCATGCGTTGGCGGGGCAGGCGCCACAAGGTCCCAACAATTTGTGTGAATTGGTTATGGGGGTAGGGTATAAAATCAATGCTGTGAAGGGCGAGACGTATGCTTGGAGTGTTTCGGGGGGAAGTTTGGCTGGATCGGCGTTGGGTACTTCGGCCTCGGTGAATTGGGGCTCCGCAGGTGCGGGGTGGGTGGGTGTGGTCTCTACGGCCTACGATTCAGTAAGCAAGTTGCCCTGTTTATCGCCACTGATGAAATTGCCGGTGGTTTTAAACGGTGCGCCCAAACTGTCGCCATTGAATAACGTGACCTACTGTCAATCAAAAACTTGGCTCAGCTATTGGACATCAAAAGTGCCTGGGGTGAAACTATACGAGTATGATTTTGGAGGACTCGCAGTAAAAGCAACCCTTTCGCCGGATTCCACGCAGTGGTCGTTGGCATTTGACCGCGATACTTTTGGGTCGTTTCCGATCAAAATCAGGGCGATCTCTATCACCGGATGTCCGGGCCCATGGATTACGGCAACAATCACGTTGAATCGCAAGCCATTGAACCAGTCGATTTTGGGCGCTGCCGCTGTGTGTGTTCCGAATATAACGGGACAGGGGTATTCGATAAGCGGACTTTCGGGCAGCACTTTTCAGTGGTGGGTGTCGGGCGGTTCATTTGTTGGGGTGGTGGGAAGTTCGGCGACGTCGGTGGTGGTGGATTGGACAACAGCGGCCCAGCCGGGATATGTGTATGTGATTGAAACATCGGACAAAGGATGTGCGGGAGATACATTGAAAAAAGAGGTCTATGTAGACCAATCGAGCCTTGATTTGCGTTGGGTGAGCATCGCTCCGCCTCCGAATGCGGATGGCAGTATGTGGGTGCGATATGGATTGGTTAATGGACCAAGAAATACGGGCACTTTGGATATTGAGCGCCGCCCTGCGGGCGGCTCCAATTTCGTTGGCGTAGGTTCTACCGCTACCACCGATACGCTTTACATCGACAATACCATCTCTCCCGATGCTACGGCCTACGAATACCGCGTGTCTACGTTGAATCTCTGCGGCGATAGAATCTATTCATCACCCCATACTTCGTCGCTGTTGAAAGGCGTGAAAACGGGGGCGTTTACCATGAACATTTCTTTCAGCGATTACCAAGGATTTGCGGGGGGTATCTCCAAGTATGAGTTGTATCGCGCATTGCCCGGTACCTCAGGGTTCCAGTTGTATCAAACCTATCCATCGTCCAGTACCGATAATTTCACCAACGGACAAGATAATTACCAACAGATTTTCAGAATCAAAGTATACGAATTGGGGGGGAATCGGGTGAGTTGGAGCAATGATATTGTGATCAATTTTGAACCGGTGGTTTTCATCCCGGATGCGTTTACCCCAAACCAAAACGGATTGAATGATGTCTTTTTGCCTTATACCGGAGGATTGAAAACCTTTCACTTATCGATTTATAATCGCTGGGGGGAGAAAGTGTTTGAGTCCAACGACGCCACCCAAGGCTGGGATGGTTACGTGGGTGGCAAGATGGCCATGGAGGGGATTTACGTTTACGATTTTCGATACAGCGATTTCAAAGACAAGCGATACCAGAACACTGGTACATTGCATTTGATTCGTTAATTTGCTAATATTGAAAAGCACATTTACACAGAAAAAAATAAAAACAGAATATGAGTAGTCCATTGTTTTCAGAAAAAGCTTTCGAAAGTGCTCGCTCGGCGACCTACGAAGGTGAGATGACGGTAAGTGGTACCGTGAACAAAACCATCGCGTTGTTTATCATGATGATCATTCCTGCCGCATTTTTGTGGATGAAGTATGGCATCGAGGGTGGCGAAGGCGCCGACGGGTTGGCCTATGCCTTCAACAACGGACTGAGTGGTTACATGTTTGGTGGTATGATTGTGGGATTTATCGCCAGTTTGGTGATGATGTTCAAACAATCTTGGGCCCCCTATTTGGCGCCAGTTTACGCCGCTGCTGAAGGGTTGTTTTTGGGTGCCATTTCTTTGGTTTTCAATACGATGTACGACGGTATTGTGATGAATGCCGTGGGTATCACCTTGTTGATTTTTGCCGTGATGTTGTTGGCTTACCGCGCGGGTTTGTTGCGTGCTACTCCCATGTTCACCAAAATCATTTTGTTTGCAACGATGGGTGTGGGCGTGTTCTATTTGATCACCATGATCATGGGCATGTTTGGCGTGCAAAGTTTCTACTACGGTAGCAGTCCGATGAGCATTGGCATTTCAGCTTTGATTGCTGGGATTGCAGCGTTCAACTTGATTTTGGATTTCGATTTTATTGAAAAGCAATCGTCTTACGGAGCCCCCAAATACATGGAGTGGTTTGCCGGCGTGGCGTTGTTGATGACCTTGGTTTGGTTGTATTTGGAAATTTTGCGCTTGTTGGCAAAATTGCAAAGTCGCGATTAATCCTCGTCGTACTCTAAGGCCAATTTGGCACTTTGGAGTTCGCTGAGAGAATGCAATTCTTTGGCGGCCTTGGCTTGTTCAATCCCTTGATTGAACCAAGCCAAGGCCGCCTCTTTTTCACCCCGTTCAACCAGCAGTTTTCCCAAATGATAGTAGGTGGCCACGTAGGAGGGGTGGTTTTCGGTGAGCCATAAATATTTTTCCAATGCCACATCCGCCATTCCCAATTTCAAGTACTCTTGTGCCGTGGCATAGTGTAGAAAAGGATCGTTGGGAGAATCCTGTAAAAAAGCGGTGAGCTGTTCTAAACGGTTCATGAAGGGGAGGTTAGAGTTGGTAGTGGAACGAAATCAACTGCGTGGGTGCAGGTTTGCATTCCACTGCAATTTTGTCGTTGATGTTGAATTTGTAAAAATGGGCATCCACCACAGCATCTAGGACTTGCAACACATACACCCCGGTGAGGCACAAAATGGCCACATCTCTGCGTGAACGTTGATTGTCTCTGTCTTGGATGAGTTGTGCGTTGGGCGTTTTTCCCAAAGAATACAAATGAGAAATACTGTCGTTCAGTTGCCTCATGTTGCTGCGAAACTTTCCAATGGCGTAGATGCTGCCCCCCATACCTGCATACACCAGCGGCACTTTCCAGTATTTGCGGTTGTAAATCTGGCCCGACCCAGGCAGGGTAAGTGCTAGGATGGTGGCTTTTTTGGGCGAATGGGTTGACAGGCTATCGCTCATCGATTGAACGTCTGCAAAAGGATGGTATTTACGGGGAATTGCGAATCCCGCGGAAGCCGGGAATTGCGTGGAATACGAAAGGGTAGGAAGTAGGTTGGTCACCGGAGCAGGTTGGCGGTAGGTCAGCGGGGTGGGCGGCGTAGACGGCCTCGACATAAGGGTCAAGGGTTGGGCGAGGGCCATGTTGGAAACACTGACCCAAAAGCCAATCATCCAAGCGATCTGCCTTAGCCGTTGATGTCTACCCATGAAAATTATTGGCCTATCAAACCCAAAATACGTTCAAGGTCTTCCTTGCTCTTGTAGGAGATGATGATCTTTCCTTTGCCTTTTCCGGAGGTTTTCAGGTGGACGGCGGCGCGCAACTTTTCGTAGAACGCTGCGGTAATGCGGTCGATTTCAGGGTCCCAATCGGTGCCGTTGAGCGACATTCCCACGGATTCACCATTCTTTTTGGCTTTTACCAGGGATTCAACATCACGCACGCTGAGTTCTTCACGGATGATTTGTTCATACAATTCCATCTGTGCCACCGCATCGTCCATGTTGATCATGGCGCGCGCATGTCCCATAGAAACTTTGCCCAATTGAATGCCTCTTTGAATGGGCTCAGGCAATTTTAACAAACGGAGGTAGTTGTTGACGGTGGTTCTGTCTTTGCCCACGCGTTCACCCAATTCTTCTTGTTTGAGGTTGCATTCTTCCAGCAAACGCTTGTAGCTCAAAGCCACTTCAATGGCATTTAAATCGCTGCGCTGGATGTTCTCAATCAAGGCCATCTCCAACATGTCTTGGTCGTTGGCGACGCGAATAAAAGCGGGAATTTCGGTTAATCCACCCAACAATGAGGCGCGGGTTCTGCGTTCTCCCGATATCAGTTGATAACGGTCGTATCCCATTTTGCGCACGGTGATGGGTTGAATCACGCCATGAACTTTGATGCTCTCGGCGAGTTCATTCAATGCTGTTTGTTCAAATTCGCTGCGGGGCTGCCAGGGGTTTGCTTCGATACTTGAAATGGGTATCATGGCAACATTACCTGTGTTTGCACCGCTAAAACTGGTGGTGATGTCTGTATTGCCATTTTCTAACAAGGCTCCGAGACCTCGTCCCAATCCGGCTTTCTTTTTCATTGTGCTGCTCATGCCATTTCTGTTTCAGGTTGAATCAGGCCGTTCTTTACCAAAACCTCTTTGGCCAAATTGAGGTAGTTGATGGATCCGCGACTGTCGGCATCGTGGTGAATTACGGGAACGCCAAAGCTTGGGGCTTCACCCAATTTGGTGGTTCTTTGAATGATGCAGTCAAAAACGATGTCTTGAAAGTGTGTTTTCACATCTTCAACCACTTGGTTGCACAAACGCAATCGACCATCATACATGGTGAGCAATACTCCTTCGATTTCTAGGTGTTTGTTGAGGTGGTTTTGAACGATTTTGATGGTGTTGAGCAGTTTGCCCAATCCTTCCAACGCGAAGTATTCACATTGCACGGGGATGATCACACTGTTTGCTGCACACAAAGCATTGGTGGTGATTAGTCCCAAAGAAGGAGAGCAGTCAACAATGATGAAATCGTAATTGCCTTGAATGGATTTCAGCAAGCCTTGCATGATGCGCTCGCGGTTGGGCATCTCCAACAATTCAATTTCTGCACCCACCAAATCGATGTTGGAGGGCAGTAAATCGAGGTAGGGGATATTGCTATGCAAAATCACGTCTTGGGGATGAATCTCTTGCACCAGACACTCGTACAAACCCAGTTTCACATTTTTGGGGTCGAATCCAATTCCTGAAGTAGAATTGGCCTGAGGATCAGCGTCCACAAGCAACGTTTTGTACTCCAACACGGCCAAACTGGCGGCCAAGTTGATGGCGGTGGTGGTTTTGCCTACGCCCCCTTTTTGGTTGGCAATGGCGATGATTTTTCCCATATCAGTGTGCTTCTTTTGTAGTTGTTGTTGATGTCAATGGATTGTTGATTCTTCCCACGCAAAAGGGTCTTCAATCCGAGGGGTAATCCATACATTTGTGTTGAATGCAACTTGTAAGGAGAATGACTCGGAAGGATTTTTTCCGTTGGGTGGACAACAAATTTATCTCCAAAGGGGTGATATTACTTTCATCCATCGGGTACCTTTTATTCACAGTTTTGGGTTTGGGTGGTTGTAAAAATGTTGATAAAAAATCCCCACAGCAGATCTTTCGTTACAATGAAGATGTTTCTGTCACAACATTGGATCCTGCCTTCGTAAAATCGCAGTCCGAAATTTGGATTGTTTCACAGATTTACAATGGGTTGGTTGATTTGGATGCCCAATTAAGGCCGGTTCCGGCATTGGCACAGCGTTGGGAGTTATCGGGCGATCAATTGACCTACACGTTTCATTTGCGCCGCGATGTGAACTTCTGTTTTGTGGATAAACTCGGACAGTTATCACAGCGGCCCATGGTGGCATCTGACGTGGTTTTTAGTCTCTCACGCATTGCCGATCCAGCCCTGGCTTCGCCAGGGGCTTGGATCTTTGCTGGAAAAATTGATTCGCAACTCAACCGGGTATTTCTTGCACCCAATGATTCAACCTTTGTGCTCCGCCTAACCAAGCCAGCAGCTTCGCTGCTGGGCTTGCTATCCACCAATTTTGGATACATCCTCCCCAAAGAATTTGCGGCCAAAGAAAAATCCGAAATTTCCCGCAATCCCGCAGGCACAGGCCCCTTCTACCTCCGTCGCTGGGAAGAAGAAATCAAATTGGTCCTGCGCAAAAATCCCCACTACCACGAACACGATGAACAAGGCAATCCTTTGCCCTACTTAGATGCCATCAACGTATCGTTTGTCAAAAACAAACAAACCGCTTTCATGCAGTTTGTGGCGGGCGAATACGACTTTTTCAATGGGTTGGAAGGCTCGTTTAAAGACGAGTTGTTGTCTGATCACGCCACACTCAAGCCCAAATACGCGGCAAAAATGAAGGCCATCATTACGCCTTTCCTCAATACCGAATATGTGGGGTGTTACCTGGGTGATTTTCCCAACCAAACCAATTGGCTGCAAGACGTTCACCTGAGAAAAGCCCTTTTTTATGCCGTGGATAAACCCAAATTGGTGCGGTTTTTCCGCAATGGACTCGGCGATGCCGGCGATCGGGGATTTGTGCCACCCAGCCTGAACGAATTGGCGCAAAAAGAGTCTCAATCTGCTAACAGTTGGAAAATCGCCGAGGCGGAATTTCGAAAATCCTCGTATGCCCAACAAAAGCAAAAGCCCGTGATTCTGCTGTCGACCACCGCTGATTACTTGGATATGATGGTGTATTTGCAGGAAACCTGGGGCCGTTTGGGGGTCAATGTCAAAGTAGATATACAAACCGGCGGTATGCTTAGGCAATTGCGAAATGAGGGCAAACTCATGCTGTTTCGCGGTTCTTGGATCGCCGATTATCCCGATGCCGAAAACTTCTTGGCATGTTTCTACGAGCCCTATTTTTCGCCAAATGGACCCAATTACACCCATTTTTCTCATCCGGAATTCAACGAGCTATATGCCAATATCGAATCAGGCAAGGGTGGGGTTAACGGTTCCGTGCGCAGTCAATACATCGCAAAAGCAAACGCCATTTTGATGGATCAAGCGCCTGTGATTCCGCTGTATTACGACAAAAGTATTCGTTTGATGCAGCCTTGGGTGGAGGGACTTACCAATGATGCCGCCAACCGGTTGGTGCTGAAAAGAGTAAAATTGAAACGGTAAAAGGTTAAAAACTGGCCTTTACGAAAGCATCCAATTCCGGATTGCTTTTTTGGGCCTCCGCCAAGTCATCCTTGCTGCCTTCCCACCATTTTTGACCTTGGTGTACAAACACAATGTGCTCCCCAATGTCTTTCACGGTTTTCATGTCGTGACTGTTGATGATGGTGGTGATACCAAACTCCTTGGTGATATCGTGCAACAAAGCATCAATGACCCTGGATGT
>JBJTNN010000135.1:0-11752 GCA_046074125.1 Bacteroidota bacterium | reverse complement strand
GCTTGACTCACGCCGGCAATGAATTCTCCACCCATCGAGTTGGGTTTGTATCGTGTAGATAATCCCAATGCGGGTATGTTATGATGGATTGTTCTCGGAATACTGTCGCTGAGCAAGTAACTGATGCTACCATACGATGCTGTGTTCCCGATTTCGTATCGAAAACCGGGGGAAATGGTGAATCCCGGCGAAATGTTGATGGCGTTTTCAACCGAAAGGGCCAGGCTTTGACTGTGGAATTTCAAATCGCGCTTGAAACTGTTCGGTTCTACAGATAAGTCAAAATCGGTGAATGTGGTTCCTTTGCCCAACTGTCGGCGCCATAGTACATTGTTGAAAGCACGGAGACCGGCCGTGAAACTGTTCGATATCTTTCCTACTTGGTATCGGTTTTTCAATCGCAGTTCGGATGTGTAACTGCGAAATTGATCGATGTCAACCGAGCGATTGGCATAGGTTTGTGTCAACAAATTAAGGGTGTCTGGCTTATTTGCAAATCCTTCGAACTGAACCGAATTGCGTAAGCCGCGGATGGCGGAAACCACCAAACTCAGGGTAGTTCGATTGTTTGGCGTGTATTGCGCCGTGAATCCTGGCAAGTAAATGTTGGGTTGGAAATAGTTCCGGCTGCGGGTGCTTTGCTGTGGATCCGACAAGAATTGAGAAAGACCCAATGGACCAGGGATGTGGTAGAGGTATTGACTTTTCGACAGTTCAGCGGTCATGTGCAATTTGGCATTTGGTCGGTAGGTTGCGCGCGCGTGAAAGGCAGACGATTGCGACTCGCCGTTTTTTCGATACCCCGTTGATTGTCTGTAATGAATATACGAAAAATAACTGAATTTTCCTAGCGTGCCACTCAAAGAATTGTAAGTGCTCAACAGGCCAAAAGAGCCCCGGTTGTGCTGGCCTTCGTAATGGATTTTTTTGGTCGATGGTTCTTTCAATGTGTAGTTGATCATGCCCCCGAACTGTGCACCGTATTGTAAAGCGGCCGTTCCCTTGACAATCTCTATGCTTTTAACCGCCTCCAATGGCATGCTGTAATGACTGGCCGGATAACCATACATGTCGGAATTGGTGATGATTCCGTTTTGGCGGATGTTGAATTCCCAACTGCGGTGTGGGTCTAAACCCCGGATGGCAACATTGACTTGATTGCCCGACCCATCCATGTCATAGATCATCGCTCCCGGTATTTCACTGAAGAGTTGTCGGCCCGATTTCTCTGCCACGTGAAATGATTTTGCGGTAACGTCAATTTGTTGAAAAGAATGACCGGTGAGGTTTAACGTGGAGAAAGCGACCCCTGACCATGCACCGGGTACTGTGGTTGGTCGGAAATCCGCGGGACTTACAATCTTGTCGATGATCGCAAGTCTAACCGTGTCTGAGTGTAGCGATGTCGTTTTAACTGAATCAACCGTGGGTGTTTGAGCGCCGAGATATGGAATAAATCCATAGGTGGCAACACAGATGAACCCCAGAAAACCTTTGTTGAATTTCAGCATGGCTCAAAATTACAATAATGAACAATAAATCACAGCAGCGTGCTAGCTCCGGGGTAGCGGTGGTCTAACTTGCCCAAGTGTTTGAATGCAAGGTGGGTAGCTTCCCGTCCGCGGGCAGTTCGCTGTATGTATCCTTCTTGAATCAAAAAGGGTTCATAAACCTCCTCGATGGTGCCTGCATCTTCCCCAACCGCTGTGGCGATGGTGTTCAATCCCACTGGCCCCCCTTTGAATTTTTCGATGATGGTTTGCAAGATTTTGTTGTCCATTTCATCCAGTCCATTGGCATCCACGTTCAATGCTTTTAGGGCAAATTTGGCGATGTCTAACGTGATGGTGCCATCCCCCTTGATTTGGGCGAAATCGCGCGTCCTTCGCAATAAAGCATTGGCAATACGCGGGGTTCCACGACTTCTGCGGGCAATTTCAAAGGCCGCCTCTTCCACGATGGGCGATTGCAAAATGTGGGCACTTCTGCCAACGATGTTGGTAAGGGTTTCGGCGTCGTAATATTCTAGCCGACAATTGATCCCAAAGCGGGCGCGAAGCGGGGATGTGAGCAATCCACTGCGGGTGGTGGCTCCTACCAAGGTGAAGGGCTGCAGGGCAATTTGAACGCTGCGGGCGTTTGGACCCGTATCGATCATGATGTCAATTCGGTAGTCCTCCATGGCGGAGTACAAATATTCTTCCACCACCGGACTTAAGCGGTGTATTTCGTCGATGAATAATACATCGCCCTCGTTGAGGTTGGTGAGCAGTCCTGCCAAATCGCCCGGTTTTTCTAAAACAGGACCGGAGGTAATTTTCATGTTGCTCCCCATTTCGTTGGCCACGATATGACTCAGGGTGGTTTTACCCAAACCCGGAGGGCCATGCAACAAAATGTGATCAAGCGCTTCGCCCCGCATTTTTGCGGCCTCTACAAATATTTTCAGGTTCTCAACGATGCTGGGTTGACCTGTGAAGTCCCCAAAGTCGGCCGGACGTAATACCTTCTCAACGTCTTTGTCGGCGTTGCTCATGTTGTTGGTGTTAGGGTCGAGGTTGGGGTTCATGAGATTTATTGGGCGTTTTTGGCAAGTTTACGCAAGTTGGCTTCTACTTGATCATTCACGGGCCACAGGGGTGGTCTTACTGCCGTTCCGCAAAGTTGCATTTCGTTCAACATGGTTTTGATGCCACTGGGACTTCCGTCGGCAAATATGGCGATGGCTGATTCAAGCACAGTTTCATGGGCTTTTCTGGCCGATATAAAATCGCCCTGTAATGCAGACCGCACCATGCCTGAAAATGTTTTGGGGAATGCGTGGTTGATGACTGAAATTACGCCACTGCCACCGCAGGCCAGCATCGGGAAGGTGAGCGCGTCGTCACCGCTGATTACCAAAAAGTCTTGGGGTTTGTTGGCCAATATGGTCATCACTTGTTCCATGTTGCCGCTGGCTTCTTTCGTGGCAACGATGTTTGGGTGATGTGATAATGTCAGCTGTGTGGCGGCGGTCATATTGCTTCCGGTTCTGCCAGGCACATTGTATAAAATTATCGGCAAGGGCGATGCATTGGCCACTTCGGTGTAGTGGTGAATTATGCCTTGCTGATTGGGTTTGTTGTAATAGGGTGAAACGCTCAAAATGGCACAAATGCCATCGGTATCCAAGTCTTTTAATTGCGCCACAACTTCCGCGGTGTTGTTCCCCCCAACGCCCAAAACCAGCGGTATCCTGCCAGCGTTGGCCTTTTTGATACAAGCGATCACTTGGGCTTTTTCATCGCGGGTTAACGTTACGCTTTCTCCGGTGGTTCCAAGCATCACAAAATAGTCTGTGCCTCCAGAAATTTGTTGCTCTACGATGCGTTCCAATGACGCAAAATCGATGCTGAGGTCCGCATGGAACGGTGTAATTAATGCTGTGCCGGTGCCGATGAGTTGTTTCATGCCAATTTGTTCAAATGTTCTTTGAGTTCACAAAGGTACTGATTCACGTTGTGCTTCTCTGCGGGTTTGATGAGTACATCAAAATTCTTCAAGTTTTTGGTGTTGTAAGGGCCTACCTTACAAGCCGCCTTGCTCACCGCCGCCATCCCCATAAAATGCCATTCGCCTTCCATGTCAATGGAAATGAAGAAATCCGTATCAAACTGTAGCACATTTTTTAGGTCCTCAGATTTTGGGAAACCGGTTCTGTCAAAATCCCACCGGCCCACATGGTAGGTGTTTACTTCCGGTACCAGCGGGGTTTCTTCTTTTGTTTTAACGTTGAAATAGATGATGCGAATCACTTGCTTTCCAAGGGCTTTGAGCGATTCGATATAGGCTTTGATGGCTTGGGTTTCTGCGGGGGTTCGGTGACTATCCCAGCACACCACAAACCGTTTGGCTTTTTCAAAGTTTGGGGCATAGCGAAGTTTGCCAAATTCTTTGGCTTTGCGTTGATGCAATTTGTCGATCACGCGAGATACCAAACTGTTTTGTTCGCTCATGGTTCTGTGTTTTAATTTACCCAATCATGGTTAAGAAAGTGTCTTCATCGATGATACTAACCCCTAGTTGGGTGGCTTTTTCCAATTTGCTGGGGCCGATGCCGTCGCCAGCCACCAAATAATCGGTTTTGCCGGTTACGCCGCTGCCCACTTTGCCGCCATGTGCTTCAATCATCGCTTTGATTTCATCCCGGGAATGTTTGGCGAACACGCCAGAAATGACCATTGTTTTGCCCGCCAGACTATCGCCGAGGCTTTCCTTTTGTATGGCGGTGAAATTCAACCCCGCCGTTTTCATTCGGGCAATTCCTGTCACATGTTTTTCTTCCGAGAAATACTGTACCACCGATTCGGCGATGCGCTCTCCAATTTCATCAATGCCCACCAACTGTTCTTCTGTTGCGGCCATGAGGGCGTCGATATTGCCCATGGCTTGGGCCAATTTCTTGGCCACGGTTTCTCCCACATAACGGATGCCCAATCCAAACAAAACGCGTTCAAAGGGTTGCGATTTACTCGCAGCGATACCGTCGATCAGGTTCTGTGCCGTTTTTTCTCCAACACGATCCAAGGCCAACACTTGCTCAAAGGTGATGTCGTACAAATCGGCCAAATCTTTCACCAGTCCCTGTTGGTAGAGGGTTTCCGCCATTTCGCTGCCAATGCTTTGAATGTCCATGGCTTTTCGGCCCACGAAATGTTCTATTTTGCCAATGATTTGGGGCGGACACTCCTCGGAGTTTAAGCAGTAATGTTGGGCTTCCCCTTCTTTTCGCTGCAATTCGGCGTGGCATTCTGGGCAATGGGTGATATAGGTATGGGGTAGGGAGTTTTCTTTCCGTCGTGAAAAGTCTACCCCTACGATTTTGGGGATGATTTCACCGCCTTTTTCAACGAAAACAGTATCGCCAACGCGCACATCCAATCGTTCTATTTCGTTTGCATTGTGCAAACTGGCCCGTTTCACTGTGGTGCCTAGCAAGGCTACAGGCTGCAATTCGGCCACTGGAGTGATGGCCCCCGTTCTGCCCACCTGATAGGTGATGCCGAGTAGGGTGGAAGTGGCTGTTTCCGTTTGGAATTTATAAGCAATGGCCCAGCGTGGCACTTTGGCGGTGAAGCCCAACTCTTCCTGGTATCGCAAGGAATTGACTTTGATCACCACGCCATCGGTGTCGAATCCGAGGTCGTGCCGGGCCACATCCCATCGCTTCAAGAAGTCAAACACCGATTGGATGTTATGGCAAGTCTCACTGTGTTCGGCTGTTTTGATGCCCCAGCTTTTTGCTTGTCGCAACGACTCGCTGTGGGTGGGGAAGGGTTGTTGGTCTGACAGAAAATGATAGAGCGTAATATCCAGGGGGCGTTTGGCCACTTCTTTCGGATCTTTGATTTTTAGCGAGCCGGAGGCCACATTTCTGGGGTTGGCGTAGGTGGCTTCTCCGTTGGCGATGCGCTGTTCGTTTAGGCGGTCGAAGCCTTTTCGGTGCATGAAAATTTCTCCGCGAATTTCGAAGGATTCGGGGTAATCGCCATGGAGCTGTTGGGTGACGCTTCGGATGGTTTTGACGTTTTCGGTGACATCATCGCCCTGAAAACCATCGCCACGGGTTACGGCTTGAACCAGCTTGCCCTGTTCGTAAAATAGGGAGATCGCCAGACCGTCGATTTTTAGTTCGCACACATATTCCACGGTATCTACGCCCAGCGACTTGCGTACGCGTTCGTCGAATTCGAGCAATTCTTCCTCGGAATACGTGTTTCCCAGCGATAACATGCGTCGTTTGTGGGGGACTGTTTTGAATTCCTCTAACAATCCGCCGCCCACGTTTTGGGTTGGGCTGTTGGCCAGGGCAAACTCGGGGAATGCCTTTTCCAATGCCTCCAACTCTTTGAGTTTTATATCGAACTGCTGATCCGAAATCACAGGTTCTGCCAACACGTAATACCGATAATTGTGGTCTTTGAGTTCTTGGCTGAGGGCTTGTATTTTGGCTTGTGCTTCGGTGCGTTCCATGGGTGATTTTACCATGCCAAATTACGCTTTGCGATTGGGACGCAAGGAATTCGGGCGATACGAGTTATGCACAATTTCGACATTATTTGGACCCAAATTTTCGGGTCAGCGACTTTTGTGGTTACTTGCATCATCTTTTATTAAACATGTCAAATTTATCTGTTGCCCCCAATCACGTTGTAAGCATTTCTTACACTCTTTCACTTGCCAATGGCGAAGTTGCTGATTTCGCTGACGCGGACCAGCCGTTGGTGTTTATTCATGGCATCGGCCAAACGTTGGAAGCCTTCGATGCGCAGTTGAATGGTTTGAATGTGGGTGATGGATTTTCTTTTTCGCTGAGCGCTGAAGATGGTTACGGGGTTCACGATGCGGGTTGGATTGTAGAGTTGCCTCGTTCAGTTTTTGGCGGCGATGATGTTCCTGCCGATATTTTGCAGTTGGGTGCGATGTTGCCAATGCAAGATCAGGATGGCAATCCGATGGACGGTAAGGTGATTGAGATTGGTGATGAAACCGTGAAGATGGATTTTAATCATCCTTTGGCGGGTGAGGCTTTGAACTTTACGGGTTCTATTTTGGCGGTTCGCGAGGCCACTGCGGATGAGTTAGACCACGGCCACGTGCACGGCGAAGGCGGTCACCACCACTAATCTGTTTAATCTACAAACCGGGGATCGGTTTGGTAGGGTAGTTTTTTCATGCGCATCACTTCGATGTTGAATACGCCATAATCTTCTGTGATTTTGCCCCAGATGCGGTATACGCCACGTCCGTTGAACGGATAGGCTTTTACCGATGGCGGGAAGTGTATACTGTCGAAATAATGTCCATCTGCATCAAGCCAGGTGCCAAAATTCATTTCTTTTCCACCCACAGTTTTGGTGGGTTTTACGGTAACGAGGTAGCCTTCGATGAGGGCATTTTTGTGTAGGAGTTGCTGGAAGTGTCGGCCCCTGATTTTGGACAGGTGGGGCATGGAAGGGTCGTGGGGGTAGGGTGCGTCTTGGATGAGGTGGAAGGGGTTGGTGAGTGAAAATCCAAGGAGGTTGCGTTCGTCGTGGGCTACTTCTAACCAGGAGTCTTCGAGGTTGGGGAGTTGGTATTCTTTGGTGGGTTCGAGGAAGAGTTTTTCGGTTTGGGCCACGGCTTTTTTGGAGGCGTAGAGGGCGTGGGCTTCCCACAGCAGGGCTTTTCTGCTGCGGTTCCAGGAGCGACAGGCCCCGATTTGTATGAGGATTTTCAGTTGTTCGAGGCCAGGTTCTACCCGTTGTTTGAAATCGCTGAGCGAAACAAAGGGGCCTGCCTGATCTCGGGCACGGAGCAATCGATGCACGCATTGCTGTTCCAGGCCGTCTACCAATCCCAGGCCCAGCCACAGGGTATGACCTTGTATGCGGGTGAGAATTTCACTTTCGTTGATGCAGGGTGCTTGGATGATGGCGCCACTTTTTCTGGCGGCGTGCACGTAGAACTCGGTGCGGTAGAATCCGCCGAAATTGTTGATGACGGCCGTGTAGAATTCTAAGGGGTAATGGGCTTTGAGGTACAAACTTTGGTAGCTCTCTACGGCGTAGCTGGCGCTATGTCCTTTGGCGAAACTGTAGCCCGCAAAGCTCTCAATTTGATGCCATACTTCCCGCACCAGTTCGGGCTTGTGGCCTTTTTGTATCGCAGAGGCAAAGAAAGCGTCTTGCACTTTTTGGAATTCTTCCCTGCTGCGGAATTTGCCGCTCATGCCACGGCGCAGGACATCGCTTTCTCCCAGGCCGATTCCGGCGAAATGGTGGGCTACTTTGATCACGTCCTCTTGGTAGACCATGATGCCATAGGTCTCTGGCATAAGGTCCCACAGCACAGGATGGGCTTCGCTGCGCTTGGCGGGCTCTACATGTCGCTCAATAAATGCGCGCATCATTCCGCTCCGGGCTACGCCCGGGCGGATCACACTGCTGGCCGCCACCAACGTGAGGTAATCTTTGCATTTGAGCTTGCGGAGCAATTGTCGCATGGCCGGACTTTCAACGTAAAAACAGCCCGTGGTATGTCCGGTCTCAATCAGCCGCTGTATGATAGGGTCGTTTTTGAAGGCGTGAATTTGGTGGGCATCTACCGCAATGCCTTGGTTCTGTTCTACGTAAATAACGGCATCTTTGATGTGCCCCAACCCGCGCTGCGATAAGATGTCGAACTTGGCAATCCCCAAATCCTCGGCTTCCAGCATGCTGAATTGCACCACCGGGAATCCTTTGGGCGGTAAAAAAGTGGCGCTGTAATGGTGGATGTGCTTTTCGGGAATGAGGATGCCCCCCACGTGGATGCTCAAATGGTTGGGCAAGTTGTGGATGCGGTGGGCGTGTTTGAGCAATTCTTGGTACAACGATGGGTGGGATTCCTCTTGGGTGCCTTGTGTCACAGTCCCTGTTTGTGCCGTGGCCGTTCCGCCCGATCTTCCCAATGTGCGATTTCGAATGCCTTTGCCAATGCCCGGTTGTGAATAGACATCGCCTTTGCTTGGTGTGTAAGCCTCAAAGGTGGCGTGACTGTAGTAAGAGGTCTTGTTCAGTAACGCATCGATTTCGGCTTTGGGTAGTCCGTACACCTTGCCCAATTCCCTGACAACTGCATTGGTTTGAAACGTGCTGTAGGTGGCCAGTAGGGCAGCGCCATGGGCTTTGTACTTCTCCAAAATATACGCCGTTACTTTGTCGCGATCCTGCCAAGAAAAATCGAGGTCGAAGTCGGGCGGACTGCTCCGATGCGGATTGATGAAACGTTCGAAGTAGAGGTCTAGGTCGATGGGGTCTACGTCGGTGATGCGCAGGCAATAAGCCACCATGGAATTGGCGCCAGAGCCCCTGCCAACGTAGAAGAAGTTGTTTTCACGGGCGAATCTACAGATGTCCCAGTTGATCAGGAAGTAGGCAGTAAATCCCAGCTGGTAAATCATTTGCATTTCCTTTTCCAATCGTTGGGTGGTTTGGAAGGTGTAGTTTGGGTAGCGGTAATGAAGTCCTTCCGAGGCCAATTCCCTCAGCATTCTAAAGTCTTGGTCGGGGTCGCCGGTGAAGGTTTTCTTGTTTTGTTGAACGCTCCAGTCAAACGTCCAGGCGCAGCCTTCTACGAAGGCCTGCGCCTGGGAGATTAAGTGTTTCGCTGCGACAAATTTTGAAAAAATTTGTCGCAGCGGCAACCATTGCTGCCACGGCTTCGCCGTGGCGCCCTCGGGCAATTTCGACAACAAACAATTGTGGTCGATGCACCGCAATAACTTGTGGGTCTCGAAATCAATCTCGTCGCGTACAGTGACCGTCTGCACCGCCAACAATTTCTCCGTGGGCAAAGGCCGCTTCCACAACCGCAACCGGTCTAATGCACCCCACGGAATGCCAAACCCCCAAGCCGAAACCAGGACCCCGCCCGCACCCCCCTTGCCCGCAACTCCCTTGCCGTCAGCCCCCCAGTCCTTCCGCCACCCCCACAATCGCTCCAATGGATAAATCACCCTCACGCCCTCTAACAATGGCGCAAATTCTGGAAATCGCTTGTTGGACATTAAATGGGCCGACAAAAATTCATTCATCGACGCAAATCCCGACTGCGATTCGCACACCAATAAATACAAATGCACGTCGCCATTGCGAATGTCACACCCCACCAATGCCTCTATGTGCTTGCAATCCCTGGCCGCCCGCAAATAATTACTCACCCCCGATACATTGTTGATGTCGGCCAGCAAAATGGGGACTTTTTGTCGCATCGACATAGCCTCCGATTCGCATCGCTGCACAATTTCCTCCGGCGACATCATCCCGTAACGCAAACTGAAGAAAGAGTGAAAATGCACAATCATGGCCCTAAAACACTATGAATGATTAAAAAATTGACAATTATTTGCCAACAAAATAGCCAATCAAATCGACTAAGCCAAAAAAAAGGCGCAGATTCCTGCGCCTTTTTTTGATCATGTATTGTAATGCGCTGAGCGCCTTACTGTTTCACAAATTTCAATGCCCCGCCTTTGCCGTCGCACAACAAATAAACGCCTGACGACAGGTCGCTGACATCAATCCTGCACAACTCATCGCCCAAAACAGCCATCCGCTTCAAGACCTTGCCCTGCAAATCGCAAATCTGTACCGCTTGCCTGCCGCCCTGAACAAAACGCACGTCCAAGAAATCCATACACGGATTGGGAGAAATGCTACCCAAAGCGGTAATCTGATCCTCTACACCCAAAATCCCAAAAGCCACCATGTTGGAATTAATCAACGTGCTGCCGGAAGTATCACAGGCGGTTTTTCCTTTGATGCCGATGTAATAACGATTTTTGCCACTGGGTGGATTTAGGTCGCTATACGATTTAACCGTAGAGGCCACCGACGCAATCGGAGTGAATTTGCCCGAATTGTTGCTGCGGTAAATCACATAAGTGTTCAATGGGAAAATGCCAATGTAATCAGACCAATTCAAGTTGTTCTCCCCGCTAACCCCCAAGTTGGCGGTCAAATGCAAGGTGGTGTGGGCATAGTACCGAGACGTTAGATCGCGGTTGTTGCAAGAGTCTATCGCTTCGATGTAATACGTAAAAGGACGTTGTTTTGGGTTCACTTGGGTGTCCAAAAATGATCCCGCCGTAGTTAAATCGGCATCGCCAATGAGGTCGAACTCACCCGCAAAGTTTGATTCCCGGTATATGTTGTACAACGCAGTGCGCTTGCCCTTCGTTACCGACCAAACCAATTTGTTTTTGCCCGTAGCGCTATCCACCGTAACCATGCACAAGGCCTCAACGCTCGGACTTAATACCGTTACATTGATGGTGTTCGATACCAATCCGCAGCCCGATGCCGAATCCAAGGCGTAGGCATTGATGGCGCCCGATCCGCCGACTTTGATTTTGTTGGATTTGCTGTAATAAGGACTCCAAAACAAGCTGTTATAACCGTATTTGGTGGTCAACTCCAATTCTACCGAATCGCCCAAGCAAACGACCGTGTCAGAATTTGCCCGAATCTTCAATTGCTTCAGTGAATTTAAGATCACCTCCAATACTTCCGACGTGTCCACACAGCCATTGGCCGATTTTACCACCGCGTAATATTTTCCTGCTTTGGTGACTGTAATGGCATTGGCTGAGTCGCCTGTGTTCCATCGAACCGGCGCAGTAGAGTAGGAATACAATGTCACTTGACCGCCCTCACAAAGTCGGGTAGGGTTGGTGAAACTGCCGCTGTACGCTTTGATATAGGCATCGTTCACCGTTACCAAGACGGCTGCCGTGGTGTCCACACAATTGTATAGACTATCATAGGCATAGGCTTGATACTGTGCGCTACTGCTCACCACACGCGATTTGCCATAATAGCCATCGGTCCAAAAAATGTCGGGGTTGCCAATGCAAGAAACACTCAGCTGCACGGTGTCGTTGCAGGTAGTGATCGCCTTTTTGGTGGTGGTTAATTCCAGTTTGAATTGGTTGTTGTAGCAGGGGAATCCCAAGCCTTTAATGCCCTGGGCGTTTGAGGTGGATGCTCCCAAGAGGAACAATCCCAAAGAAGCCAAAACGGTCAATGTTTTTCGCATAATGATGGTCGACGTGTATAACACATCCAATTAATGAATGGTTTTGTCGTTCGTCGAACTATTGATGCATTCCATCCCCAGGCAACATATTTGTATCTTTGAGCGTTACATAATTATGGCAAGGAAATCCCGATTCATCGATTTGTACCTCTTG
>JBJTNN010000134.1:0-3625 GCA_046074125.1 Bacteroidota bacterium | reverse complement strand
CCATTGGCACCGCGCGCAGCGCGGGCCGATGGTTACTATTACCGTTGGGAACTTGGGCAAGAACACCACCCGTAAAAAGCAATACAGTCAATAAAACTCGGTAATGTTTCACCATTCAACAGTTGTAGTTTGTTACGTAGCAAATTACGTAGAAACCCTTACTTCAACACCCCCACCATATCAATGGTGCGCAAGAATGGTCCCTGCACATTGTTGGTCAACACCACAAAACACTTATCCTCATCCAAACAGCGCCAATAATAAGTCCTGAAACCCTTCCACCAACCATTGTGAAAGGCCCATTTTTGTCCGTTAATCCATTTCACACGCCACCCATTCGCATAATACGCATCGGCACTAACAACCGTTTGGGGCGACCACATTTGATTCTTTACATCCGGATGCAACAAATAATCGGTCCGTAACATCCTATCCATCGCCAACATCTCGAAAACATTGGCATATACCCCCTTATCCCCCATCGCTCCGTTAAAAACATTATCGGCAAATACCCGTTTTTTGTCGTACCCCTGAACCGTATAATTCACCAATCCCAGCGAATCAAAATTGGCCAAATGCGAATATTTCATCCCACTGGGATTCATGATTCGCAACTTCACAAATTCTCGAAAATCCATGCCCGTCTGTCGCTCCACGATCAATGCCAACAACGCATAATTGCTGTTGCAATAATCATACTTTCCTGGCTTTGCGAAATGATTCAATGGCTGAACATTTAACAATTGAACCACATCATCGTTGGTAAGGTGATCCTTGGGATTCTCCCAAGCTTTCATGTTGAAATAGAAATAATCTGGCAATCCACTGCTGTGACTGATCAGGTTTTGTATGGCCAAATTGCGACGACTCAACTCGGGAATATACCAATGAACACTGTCGCTCAATCTCAAATACCCGTCCTGAACCAGCATCATCATCGCCATCCCCGTAAAGGTCTTCGATACAGAAGCCAATTGAAACAGATCGGCCGGTTTTAGGGAATCCAATTGTGAAAACGTGGCATAACCCATGGCCCCGTAGCAAATACTGTCGTTTTTGTGAAACAAATAGGTCCCGTTGAAAATCCCCCAACGGTACATCCTACGAAAAAAGCTATCAATCTGAAATTCCGTGGTGTCGCTAAATCGCACGTAGTGCGACATATCATAAGGATCTTTGATGGGTTTTTTGGGTGGGTCACCCGCAGCAGCGCCACCGACCACCATGAGGGCAAGACATAAAAACAAGGATTTCACCCAAAACCACATGGTCACAAAAATAAATCATAAGAAAGGGGCTTTCCAGCCGTCGTTAACCAAGTTACTCACCCGATGAAGGAGTGTCCTTTCAAGTAAAATCAAGGCACTTGGATGATCTTGTGCGTCTGAATGCAAATCCGCCATTGGGGATTTGATTTTACGTATTCAATCATTTTGGGCATGACTTTTTCGCGCTTGTCCCATTCCGCTTGCAACAACAATGCACAACTTGGATTTACGGTTTGTGCCCATTGTTCTGCCCATTGAAAGTCTGAATCATTGAACACAATCACCTTGAGTTCATGGGCGCGCTGCATTTCTGCGTCCACCGGTTGTTTGAATTTCTTCGGCGAAATGCAAATCCAATCATAATCGCCTTGAAGCGGATAGGCTGCAGAGGTTTCTACGTGTACTCGGTATCCTTTTTCTTTGAGTGCATCCACCAAACTTGTACAATCATACATCGCCGGCTCACCGCCTGTGATCACCACCATCTGTGCGGGCGTTTGCTCCACCCATCCACAAATTTCAGTCGGTGAGTGAGTAGCATACCCTTCGGTTGGCCAACTCTCCTTTACATCACACCATACACAGCCCACGTCGCAGCCCGCCAATCGCACAAAATACGCTGGCTTGCCCGCATGAACACCCTCGCCCTGGATGGTGTAAAAATGCTCCATCACAGGATATTTCATCACGCAAACTTCGCTTTGTACACTTCCAATGTATTCATCATCAACCCGGTAATGGTCATCGGACCTACCCCTTTGGGCACGGGCGTTATGGCACTAACTTTCTCAAAAACCGCCGCGTAGTCTACATCACCGCACAAACGCCATCCACTTTTGCGAGAGGCATCGTCAACGCGTGTGGTTCCAACATCAATGATCACGGCACCCTCCTTCACCATATCTGCCGTTACAAAACCTGGTTTACCCAAAGCCACCACCAAAATGTCTGCTTGGCGTGTAAATGAAGGCAACCCCTGCGTGCGACTGTGACACAAAGTTACGGTGGCATTTCCGTAGGGAGCAGCGGCAGAAAGCAGCATACTCATCGGACGTCCAACAATGTTACTTCTACCCACAACAACAACATGCTTACCACTGGCATCAATGCCATAGTGCTTCATCAACAAGGTGATACCATAGGGCGTGGCAGGCTTTACCCCCGCTTCATCCCCTTTGGCCAATTTCCCCATGTTGATGTCGTGAAATCCGTCTACATCTTTTCCGGGCAAAATTGCCTGGGTTACTTTTTCTTCTGAAATATGTTTAGGCAACGGCAATTGAACAATCAAGCCATCGATGGTTTCATCGAGATTGATTTTTTCTATCTCTTGCAATAACTCAGCCTCGGTTATGCTTGCAGGAAATCTGCGAACATCACCGGCGAAGCCCACTTCATCACAGGCCGTTTTCTTAGCACCCACATAGGTTTGACTTGCACCATCCTCACCCACCAAAATAGCCACCAATCCGGGAGCGCGATGTCCTTTGGCTACATAAGCCTTTACCTCTTCCGCAATTTGCAAACGAATGGATGCGGCAGCAATGCTGCCATCTAATACTAATGCCATAGACTACAAAAATACTAGGTATCCGCGTAACTAACCCCACGCTTGGCAGAATTTGCCAAAACCCAAAAATGTTTTACAATAATTGCACAATCAACGCCCCGTCACCGCCTTCTGCCTCCGTTTCATGGTGATAACTGCGCACAAAATTCACGGTTTTCAACAGCGATTTCAGTCCCTTTCGCAAAATACCATCCCCCCTACCATGCACAATTTTTAGCTGCGCATGTCCCAACGAATACCCTTCCTCCAGCCAAAGCAGCACCTTTTGTGTAGCATCATCCATCCGCTGTCCGCGTACATCCAAACTCGTTTTGTAGTTCGACTGTCGCTCAACCCATTGATACCCGCCAGTGGCCCCTGTTTTTTGCGATTTTCCGCCAACTTTCGTTTTACTCAGCATCAGTTCGGACATGGGCACCCACATTTTCACCACCCCAAAAGCCACCCAAACCTTGTCTTTTTTCACATCCAACACCTCACCCTGAGCCTCTGTAGCCAAACTTTTCACCAACACACCAGGCACCAATTGCTTGATAGACGTGATTGGCAAAGCATCGGCCAAATGGGCTTTCCCTGGCGCTTCTTTCAACGACTCTGCGCCCTTCTTTCCAGTATTTTTTCCCGTTTTGGCACTGCCCGATTCAAAGTCCACCGAGCCCCTCAACCCTTCTGGCTTACCCCCTCCCACAACGGCACCCGTTTCAACGGCCGTTTTGTATGCACCCAACTTGTTTCGCGCCTTCAACGTAGCTTCCTTCTCTGCCCCATGTTCTCGAATGGCGCGAAT
>JBJTNN010000133.1:0-3979 GCA_046074125.1 Bacteroidota bacterium | reverse complement strand
TTGCTCATCAGCGCATACTCTGCTGAGTTTACAGCTTTGATTTGTGCAGTGCTGCATTGGGCAAATCCGAAGGTTAACGCAATGCCGAGGGTTGTTTTGAATAAATTATTCATCGTTTTGAGGTGTTTCGGTTTCATTGTTGTTTTCTGCTGTGTTACCCTCAATGGCCTCTCCTCCTTCGATAAATTCGGCTGATGATTCTTCATCTTCCTCCTCTTCTTTTGGAGATTTTGCCAAGCCAGCGATAGAATCCGATCCTTTCAGGTTGATGAGTCTAACGCCTTGTGTTGCGCGACCCATTACCCTCAATTTGTCGATGGCCAATCGGATGGTTAAACCACTCTTGCAAATGATCATCAATCCATCTTCGTCGGTCACCGACAGAATTCCCACCAGGCTGCCTGTTTTCTCGGTAATTGAAATGGTTTTAACACCCTTTCCTCCTCTACCTGTGATTCGGTAGTCTTCTAGATCGGTGCGTTTACCATATCCCTTTTCACTGAGTACCAGGATTGTGGCTTCACTCTTTCTTGGGTTTACACAAACCATGCCAATTACCTCGTCGTCGGCAGATTCCAGCGTAACACCGCGAACTCCCGCTGCAGTTCGTCCCATGGGACGTACTTTGGATTCTGGGAATCGGATGGCTTTGCCCAATTTTTTCGCAATGATTACTTCACTGTCGCCATCGGTTAAACAAGCTTGCAGCAATTCATCGCCATCCCGCACTGTGATTGCGTTGATACCATTGGTTCTAGGGCGACTGTAGGCCTCCAACGATGTTTTCTTCACCACACCTTGCTTGGTAACCATGATGATGAAATTGTTCTCCAAATATTCTGGATCTTTCAAATTCACCACATTCAAATAGGCTTTGACCTTGTCATCGCTTGGAATACTAATCAAATTCTGAATGGGCCTTCCTTTCGTCGCTTTCTGTCCTTCAGGGATTTCATATACCTTCAACCAGAAACAACGACCCTGCTCCGTAAACAGTAGCAAATAATTGTGGGTAGAAGCAATGAACAAATGTTCTACGAAATCTGCATCTCTGTGAGAAACCCCGCGTAAACCTTTACCGCCACGATTTTGCTCTTTGTATTCACTCAACAATGTACGCTTGATGTAGCCCATATGAGAAATGGTGATTACCACTTCTTCATTGGGAATCAAATCTTCAATGTTGAACTCTCCTGCGCTAAATTCAATGTTGGTGCGACGTGCATCGCCGTACTTTTCTTTGATTTCCGTTATTTCCGTCTTGATGATACCCATTCTCAGGTCCTCAGACGCCAAGATGCTCTCATAATATTGAATCTCTTTCAGTACAGCGTTATACTCTTCACGAATCTTGTCAATTTCCAGACCTGTCAATCGCTGCAAACGCATTTCCAGAATGGCTTTGGATTGGATTTCTGACAAGCCAAACTGACTCATCAGGCCTTCTTTTGCAGCATCGGGTGTGCGACTCTCACGAATCAATTTGATCACCGCATCCAGATTGTCAAGGGCAATAATCAAACCTTCCAAGATGTGAATTCGTTTCCGAGCTTCATCCAACAGATACTGAGTTCTACGCTGAACGATTTCATGACGATGATCGACGTAATGACGAATCATGTCTTTCACATTCAACATCTCCGGCCTACCTGCTACCAACGCAATGTTGTTCACGGAGAAACTGCTTTGCAATGGCGTGTATTTGAACAATTGGTTCAAGATGATGTTGGGAATGGCATCGCGCTTCAAATCAAACACAATACGCATCCCTTGTCTACCACTTTCATCGCGAACAGCCGATATACCTTCGATCACTTTTTCGTTGATCAAATCAACGGTTTTGATAATGATTTGTGACGGTGTAACTTGATATGGAACCTCTGTGACAACGATCATTTCTTTGCCAGTGCTCGATACCTCTATTTCCGCTTTACCGCGCATCACTACCCTACCTCTACCCGTTTCAAAGGCATCTTTAATTCCCTCAACCCCGTAGATGGTACCACCGGTTGGAAAATCAGGACCTTTGATGTAGTTCATCAACTCACTGATTTCAATGTCTTTATTGTCAATGTATGCCACGATACCCTCACACACCTCCGTTAAGTTGTGCGGGGCCATATTGGTGGCCATACCTACGGCAATACCACTGGCGCCATTTACCAACAAATTGGGTATTTTGGCCGGCATTACAGAGGGTTCTTCCAAACTTTCGTCGAAGTTGGGACGGAAATCAACCGTGTCTTTGTCGATATCCACCATCATCTCCTCAGCAATTTTGCGCAAACGGGCTTCCGTGTAACGCATCGCCGCTGGTGGATCTCCATCAATTGAACCAAAGTTACCTTGTCCGTCTACAAACGGATAACGCAAACTCCAGTCCTGAGCCATACGAACCATTGTGTCGTATACGGAACTATCACCATGTGGGTGATATTTACCCAATACTTCCCCTACGATACGGGCCGATTTTTTGTGGGCTCGGTTAGACGCAAGACCCAATTCGGTCATTCCGTATAACACCCTTCTATGCACGGGTTTTAAACCATCTCTAACGTCTGGCAAAGCCCGGGAAACAATCACCGACATCGAATAATCGATGTAAGCTGTTTTCATTTCCTCCTCAATGTTGATGGAGATAATTCTTTCTGTGTTTTCGTTTAACTCATCCATGGATAATAGTCAGTTATACAAATTACGCGGAAACACCACCAATACCGAAGAATTACCGGGTTATGTTGCCCACAAATTTTATACATTTTGATAGGACTTTGTCGGGATTGTTTAGGCCTTTCTCAATCGCTTAAAATGCAGAAAGGGAAGGTTGCCCTTCCCTTTCTTATAAAATGTTGTTAAACGTTGTTTATTTGCGCAAATCAGCCGGCGGATTGTAAGGGGTCTTCTTCTTTGGCAAAGTGGTTGTCCCCGCTTTCAAGTACTTGATTTTTCCAGCACCTGTTGGTTCCAATACCTGCATTTTACCCATGCCCAAAGCTTCCAATTTGGGTTGTACTTCCAACAAATCACCCGCTACTACCACCACCAAATTGTCTAGGTTTAACTGTTCTTTGGCCAAACTGTTTACCTGTTCTTTGGTCATGCTTTGAAGTATACGCAATTGTTGATCGGCGTAGTCTGTAGGCAGATTTCGGTTTGCCATTTGTAAAATGTAGCCCGCTTTTTGTCCGATCGACTCGTATTCTAACGCCTCACTGGCAACCAATGCAGATTTGGTAAACGCGAATTCCTCATCGGTTATACCATTGTTCTTGTAACGAACCAACTCGTCGATAATCTCAACGATTGCACTGTCAGTGGCCCTGGCTTTTACCCCAGCAGAGATGGTATAGGTTCCTGGCAAATCTTTGTAAGCTGGTGAAAATCCTCCGCGGATTCCATAGGTCCATGCCTTATCCTCACGGATGTTCAAATTCAAACGACTGTTGAAGTTACCAGCCAAGGCAAAGTTCATCACACTGTTTTGGAAATATTTCCCAGTCACATCGTAGGGCAAGGATTTGAATCCAACATAAATATCGCTTTGGTCGGCGTCGGTATATTTCACACCAAACAATTGGGGCGTTTCTACCGTCAACGCAGGGGCAGGTTTGGGAACTGTCACATTCTTTTTCTCCCACTTTTTCAAGAAGGCGAATTTCGCATCAATTTCAGCCGCTGTAACCGGACCAACAACCACCATTTTTGTCAAATTGGGTGCGTAATTGGCATTGTAATACGCTTTGCAATGTTCCAAAGTAACTTTATCGTAATCTTCAGCCAATACAGAAGTACCCAGTGCATTGTCACCATTCATCAAACGCTTCCAGGCATTTGAGGCACCCACACTGCGGTTTCTCAAATTGCTGTTGGCACCTTCTTTCGCACGTTTTTTGTTCTTTTTGAACTCTTCATCATCCCAGCGGGGTTTGAACATCATCTCTTCCAACAAAGCGACTGCGGCATCGAGTTTGTCTTTTTC
>JBJTNN010000132.1:0-3150 GCA_046074125.1 Bacteroidota bacterium | reverse complement strand
AAAAATCCACGTTCCGATATTGCCGCCATGCCTTGTCATTCCAATTGTTCCTTGAGTTTGATGAGTTTTTCCCTGAATTCCCTGAGTTCCTGTACCAACTTTGCTTTTGGGGTAATTCCATCCTCGTTTCGCTTCACATTTTTCGAAACACTCGACAGTTTTAATCCTTTGCTATGAGAAAGATAGTGAATTTCTTTCAGTAGGTCCAGATCCTTCTGGGTGTAGAAGCGATCGCCCTTTTTGTTCTTCATGGGCTTCACCTGAGGGAAATTCTTTTCCCAAAATCGCAAAGTACTCGGTGGGACACCAATGATAGCGGCCGCTTCGCCAATTTTCATGTATTTCTTATCGATGTGACTGTCCATGGGTATTACAAAGGTAGGGTTAGGTGTGATTAGTCGAAACGGGTGGCTTCTCGCTGCGACAGCTCAATCATTTTCTGGTATTGCTCGTCGCTTAAATCGTTGCGATAGAAAAAGGCAGGGTTCAGGGGGTTGTTGTGTTTTCGCACTTCATAATGCAAGTGGCTACCGGTAGATCTGCCTGTATTGCCCACGTATCCAATCAGTTGTCCGCGTTTGATCTTTTGTCCGCCCCGCGCCACAAACCTGCTCAAATGTCCGTACAACGTGGTATACCCATTGCCGTGGTTGATGACGATGTGGTTTCCGTATCCCCATGGTTCTGTTTTCGTTAACACCACGGTGCCACTTGCAGTGGCGTACACTTCTGTGCCTGTTGGGGCGGTAAAGTCCATCCCGGGGTGAAATGAGGGGGTATGGTAAAAGGGGTCTCTGCGATAGCCAAATCCCGAGGCCATTTGCCTCAGATCCTTGTTGGCAACCGGCATGATGGCAGGAATGGCATCGATGGCATTGATGCGGTTTTTGGATAGTTTTTGCAGCTTTACAAAGCTTGCTTGCTGGGCTTCCGACAATGCTTCTAATTCGTCGGCCTTCTGTTTGATGCGTTGCAGCAATTTTCCGTTGGGTAACTGGGCAAGTTCTGCATAGTCTTTACCCCGGAAGTCGGTAGGTTTTGGGGGCGCCACGTTAAAAATCGCGCGGTATATATTGACGTCCTTGTCTTCCAAATCAATCAATCGGGCTTCCAATGCTTGGAGTTGCCTGTCGATGGATTCCAATTCTCTCAGCAGGGCCAACGGATTTTGTTGGCTGGGCAACAAGTTGAATCGGACGTAAAAATGGCTAATCAAAAAGCTGAGGCCAACCACGAGCACCACGAAAAGCGATGTGGCGCCAAGCCTTCTCCACAGGACGTAACTTTTGTGGTCCGACACCTTCTCAAAGCTCAGGGATTTGGGGTTGTAGAAGTATTTGGTGCGACGGGCCATGGCTGCTTCGAAAGTAGTGATTAGCGGCGGTCAAAAATCATTCCGCAAAGTGTTTTTTGTAGGCTGCGGCGCGCAAAACGTATTCGTCGACGTTGTTTTGGATTTGGGCTTCCACTTCGGGCCCCAGGGTTTTTACTACTTTGGCGGGGGTGCCCAAGACCAGGGAATAGGGTGGGATGATCATGCCTTGGGGGACCATGGCGTTGGCACCGATGATGCTGTATTCGCCTATTTGGGCATGGTTGAGCACGGTGGCATGCATTCCAACCAGGACGTGGTGCGATAGGGTGGCTCCATGCACGATGGCGGTATGTCCGATGACACAATCATCACCAATGGTACAGGGTGCACCGGGGTCGGCGTGGATCACCGCATTGTCTTGTATGTTGCTGCGTTTGCCTACGCGGATGGTATCGGTATCGCCACGAAGGACGGCACCAAACCACAGGGAGGCATTTTCTTCTACGATGACATCTCCGATGGCGATGGCATTGGGCGCCACGAAGGCGGTGGGGTGTATTTGCGGGGGTTGTTGCAATTTTCGCAACAATTCATCGGTGGTCATCCTTTCAAAAATGCGTAATTTGCACCTGATGCGCAAGTTATTTCATGGTATTTCCACGATGTGGGGAGTGGCGGCCCAGCAGGGTTTGTATAGATGCGGGACCCACATGCAACAGGTGGAGTCTTTTTCATCGGCTTGGATGTTGGTAGAAGACGGATTGATTGTGGGTTTGGGTGGTGAAGAGGGGGTTTATGGGGTTGATCGGGCCAGTGTGGATGAAGCGTTGTGGGAGCGCATTGATTTGGGGGGTGTAGATGTATTGCCGGGGTTGGTGGATTCACATACGCACATCGTGTTTGCGGCGCCGCGGCATGAAGAGTTTGAGATGCGTTTGAAGGGAGAGAGTTACGAGGCCATTGCGGCGGCGGGTGGAGGTATTTTGAACTCAGCGCGGAAGTTGCAGGCGATGAGTGAAGATGATTTGTATGAGCAGGCGGCAGCGCGGTTGCAAACGATGATAGCCCATGGAACCACCACGGTGGAAATCAAGAGTGGGTATGGGTTAACCACAGACAGTGAGTTGAAGATATTGCGGGTAGTGAAGTGGTTGAAGCAGGATTTTGATATTGTGATAAAGGCCACATTTTTGGGTGCGCACGGCATTCCGATGGAGTTTAAGGGGGAGCCGGATAAGTATGTGGATTTGGTGATTGAGGAGATGTTGCCGAAGGTGGTGGCAGAGGGGTTGGCGGATCATGTGGATGTGTTTTGCGATCGGGGGTTTTTCACGGTGGAGCAGACAGACCGGATACTGAAGGCGGCTGCGGCGCTGGGGTTGCCATCGAAGATACATGCCAATGAGTTGGGATTAACGGGTGGGGTACAGGTGGCGGTGGCCAATGGCAGTTGGAGTGCAGACCATTTGGAGCATTGCAGCGAGGTGGAAGTGGGATTGTTGTTGGAATCGTTGCGGATGGACTACGGAGGCACTGTGCCGGTGGGGTTGCCGGGTACGAGTTACTTTTTGGGGATTCCATATGCGCCGGGAAGGGCGTTGATTGATGCGGGTTTACCATTTGCGATGGCCACGGATTTCAATCCGGGAAGCAGTCCGATCGCCAGTTTGCAGGTAGTTTGGGCTTTGGGGTGCACGCAGCAGAAGCTGCTGCCGGCGGAGGCATTTTATGCAATTACGTGCAACGCAGCGCGGGCGCTGCGTTGCGAAAAAGAAGTTGGCGCGCTGGCCGCAGGCCAACGCGCCAACCTCCTTTCCCCCAAAAACATCTACACC
>JBJTNN010000131.1:0-6893 GCA_046074125.1 Bacteroidota bacterium | reverse complement strand
AATAACCGCCAGCCCACTCGGATTTTGGCTGCTCATCCCACTGCAATTTTTTATGAGTATCCTTTTCCCAACCATTTTCAGCCTCTCCGTATCTTCCCTCAAACAAGCGCCCCCCATGGCTTCTTCTCTGCTCATCATGAGTATCGTTGGAGGTGCCTTTTTTCCTTTGGCGATGGGTGCGATATCCGATGAATTTGGGTTAAATTTTGCCTATATCATTCCAGCGATTTGCTTTTTACCCGTTTGTTTCTTTGCCAACCGAATCACCGCCAAAGTTGCCTAATACCATGCCACAATATGCCTTTGCCCTTGACCTAAAGAACGACCCCCATCTGATCGCCCAATACGAAGCCCATCACCAAGCCGTATGGCCAGAAATTCTTCATAGCATGCACGATGCCGGGATCATTGGATGTAGAATTTATCGGGTAGAAAATCGCCTGACCATGATCATGGAAACCACCCCCGATTTCGATTTTGAAGCCAAAGCCCTCGCCGATGCACAAAATCCAAAGGTGCAAGCCTGGGAAACCCTGATGTGGGATTACCAACAAGCCATCCCCTCAGCCAAACCGGGTGAAAAATGGGTGCGCATGAAATGTATTTTTGAACTACCCTCCAAAAGACCATGAGATTTTGCTAATTTGCTTGGGTGAAACACAAAAAGGAAACACTAACGGTCGGACAAATCGCGGCCGATAAAATTGCCCGCTTCGGGGGAAGTTGGACCTTCATCATTTCTTTTTTTCTGGTACTCACCGGTTGGATCATACTCAACGTTTACGGACTGCGAAACTCAGGGTTTGACCCTTACCCGTTCATCCTGCTCAACCTGATCCTGAGTTGTTTGGCCTCTATCCAAGCGCCCATCATCATGATGAGCCAAAACCGACAGGAAGAAAAAGACCGCGAACGTGCCGAGTGGGACCTAAAAATCAATGAAAAAGCTGAAGCCGAGGTAAGGGAGATTGCCAAAAAACTCGACATCCTCATGTTACAACATCAAGGACTGTCACAAAAAATGGATGACCTTTTGAAACAACTACCCAAGCAATAACATTTCACAACAAACTGAATTACTGTCATTTATACACGAACCCCATCGTGTCGAAGTGTGATTTTCACACTAAGTTTCATACACCAAATATTCCGGTCGCTCATCCAATTTTAGGTTGTTTAATTTTTCACGTGGCTAACTTCGGTATGTTCCAAGACCAAAGCCATCATGTTAGCCCAATTCACCTTATCCTTACTTTTCTTCATTTCATGCTGGGGCATCAGCATGGGATTTGTTATTCTGTTTTGTAAAACGGTTAACCCATTTTTGAACCGATTGTTGGCCATCACCATCATGACAATGACATGGCCATACATTCAAACCACACTCATCGCCACAGGCACATTGCTCGAAATACCCTGCCTATATGGTGCATTTGCTTTCTTCTATTTCCTCACTCCGCCACTAACCTACATTTATCTGAGGGCTTTACTGTACGATGAAACGCGTTTTTATCGCACCGACATCCTTCATATGATACCGCCCATTCTACAGCTACTGTTCAGTTTGCCCTATTTATTCAAAGGCTATGCGTATCAATACCCATTTGCACTGGAACTGGCCGAAGCAAAAAATGTGGCACAACTGCATTCGATCACCATCATACCCCAAAAATTGTCATTGCTGCTCATTTTTATTCAAACAGCCACCTATATCTATTATACCCTAACCTTAATCAACAAACGTAAAGCGCAACTCAACGCCAACCAAACGCATCAATACATCATCCACCAATGGGCCAAATCGTTCATCTTTTATTGTATCGCCATTGTCAGCTTCATGTTTTTGAATACTTTCCGACAGTATTTAGGCATTGAATTTTTTGATTTTATACCCTTCGGAGGTCCATTGTTTTATTTGCGATGCATTTTGTTTTCATTCATCTTGATTGGAATTTTCAAAAATCCCGAAGTGCTCTTTGGTTTACCCAATTTCAATCAGAACATCATGGCCGAGCGTGATGGAAACAAACGCATCTATCAACAGAAAGGATTCAATCCCGAACTATACTATAATCCAAACTCCTCGCTCACAAAATCGCAAGTTGAAGAATACATCCAAATTCTTAGCCAATACATGGAAGGACCTGAAAAACCCTATACCAAACACAATTTCAACCTCAAAGACCTTGCAGAAGGCTCAGGCATCCCTCAGCATCACTTGGCATTTTGTTTCCGTTATCACATGGCTGAAGGATTTGTGGATTACCGCAACCGACATCGATTCAATGAGGCATTGAGGAAAATCCGTCAAGGGGAATACAAGAAAAAAACGCTCGAAGGCATCGCCTCGGAAGCGGGTTTCGCCTCAAGAATTACCTTTTTCAATGTTTTTAAAAAACACACGGGACTCAGCGCCACCGACTACATCGAAAAAATGAAACATGCCAACCACAACAATGAAACTTACACGGGGTAATTTGAAACCAGCCCCTAATTAAGGCAAGGAAAAGAGTGGTTTCTTGCCGAGGTTATGAAAGCCTTAGAATTTAAAAACCACCCCATCCATCAAAAAATCTTAGAATTAAAAGCGCGCTGCAACGACGCAAAAACCAAAGAAAAGATTGATGCAGATTTATTACTCATCATCAAAACATTCTACCAATTCCTCAATGATCGATTGGGAATAGCCATCCACTCATTGGTGAATACAGATGAGCTCAATGCCATTCAAAACGAGTTACAAAGCACTCTTACCCACCTCACAGAATATCTAACCGACAACGATGTTGGGCGATTGCAAACAGTTCAGCAGAACATCAACAATTCGATGCCTTTTGTGCGAAACATCCCAATCATTTTAAACAAAGCCGAATTCAACTTCAGTGAAATAAATGCCAATTATAGCGATTTCATCGAAACCAAAATCGCCGCCATTAACGACTCCATAGCCCAGTTAAACAAAGACATTGATGTAAGTCACACACAATTCATGAGCCAAAACAACATCATTGATTCACTGAAAACCCAACTCGCCGATCAACAAAACCAGACCCAAGAAATCGCCAATGACTTTAGGAATTATCTCCAAGGCATCCAGCAGGAATTCGAACAGAGGGGCATACTCATCAGCAATGCGCAAAAACAACAGTTTGAAGAAACCAAAACCGAATTGGGCATGCGCGTAAATCTTATAATCGACGAAATCATGGAGAAGCGCGACATGGCCCGACAGATGCTCAATGTGATAGGGCAAGAAGGCACCGCAGCCCACTATTTAATTACCGCCTCTAAACACACAAAAACAGCAAATCTATTTCGTTGGATATCGCTCGGCCTCATGCTCATCATTTGCATTTTCATCCTAGCCATGATTTGGTCCAGCCAAGGCGAATTCAACTGGCAGCGATACGCCCTGCGACTCCTATCCATTTCCATCTTCATCTACCCCGCAACCTATGCAGCGCGAGAATCAAGCAAGCACCGAAATCTCGCTCATCAGCGTGAAACCGCCGCTGTTGAATTGGTTTCCATTGAGCCCTTCATTGAGCTACTCGACGATACCAAGAAGCAAGAAATCAAAGAAAAGCTCACAGAAAAATATTTCGGCAATGGACATTCCCACCCTCAACAAACCAATGTCACGGATTCCGAAACTGTTCCAATTGATATGATTGAACGCATCATTAAACTAATTCGAATACAGCCGTAACCTCAATCCAACTCCTGGTCCAAGATATAAATCATCGCCGCTACCGCGGCGGCTCCCAACTGCAATTCGCGCTTGTTCACATTCTCAAATACGTCTGTTTCTGCGTGATGCACATCAAAATACCGCTGCGAATCAGGAATGAACCCCACAAACACCGTGTTGGGGTTCACTTTTTTCAACGGCCCAATTTCGGCACCGCCACCACCGCGTTCAATTTCTCCGATACCATATGCATTTAATAGCCGCTGATATTTCGCCAATTTGGGCAAAAACGAAGTGTCCACCCCAAACCCCCGAGGCACAAACCCGCCCCGATCGCTTTCCAATGCGGCCACGTGATTTTCTCCCAATTCACCCGCCAATCGCGCGTACTCCGTGCCTCCCCTAAGTCCATTTTCCTCGTTGATCCAAAAAACACAGCGCAACGTATGACGCGGCACATAACCCACCGCCTTCAATAAGCGCAAGGCCTCAAACGCATGCATGCAGCCAGCACCATCGTCGTGGGCCCCCTCACCCTCATCCCAACTATCAAAATGCCCGCCGAACGCAATGATCTTCTCGGGAAATTCCGCCCCAACCGAACTCGCCACCACGTTGGCACTCTGCCTATCAGACAATGTCCTACAGTTCAAATCGATTTCTACCCAATGCTTGGGGTCCTGCTCACACACTGTCTGCAACAAATCAGCCACCGCCGTGGCCACCGCTACCATCGGAATTTTTCTCACCGAATCGGCATAATGCGTAACCCCCGTATGCGGATGCAAATCACAGCGATTGCTCATACTCCTCACCAACACCCCCATAGCGCCATACTTGGCACAGGGAATCGCGCCATTCACACGCTGACTCACACAACCCCCATAAGCCTGAAATGTATTCAACAACGTTTGATCAAACGACCGATTTAACAACACAATTTTATCCTTCAATAACCCCGCCCGTCCCTTTGCCTCCAACTCTGCATCGCTGTTGATCACCACAACCTGCGCCTTGAGCTTTCCCCCCACCGATCCACCCAGCGCACAGGCCTGCAATGCATAAAATTTCCGCGGCGATGGGTTCGCTTCCACAAACGCCTCACAATTGTAATTGGGCTGTGGATGGCCCGATTTCAACTGTCGCGTGAGTTCACTGGAATACAATCGCACCGACTCCAAATCACCCCGTTCCCAGCGTGGCACCATCACCGGTTGGGTAAACACGGTATCAAACCGATACGATTTCAGCATATCCACGGCCCACACAATCCCGCGCTCCGCATTGTCAGACCCACTCAAACGCGGCCCGATGCCCTTGCACAATTCACCCAATCGGCTGTATGCATGTCCTTCCGTGAGCGACAAATCAAACAACCGCTTGAATATCAAACTATCCGTGGCAGATTTTGGTGCAGGGATTGCCAACCGACCATACGTTGCTAACAATTGACCCAAATCTCCTGGCTGATGACCCCAACCGCTGTCCGTCAACCGGGCCACCGCAAAATTCATACTGCCCAGCATCACCCATCCCAATACCAACATTGAAAACTTTTTCATCGGCAGCAAATTACTCAAAAACTTCCATTTACTTTTGAAGAACCTCCCCATGCTAGTCCCCCGCATCACCGCCATTTACATCTATCCCATCAAATCTATGGGTGCGATTTCTCTGCCCGAAGCAGCGGTAGAGATGCGCGGTTTGCAGCACGATCGCAGGTATATGTTGGTAGATAAGAACGGGGGCTTTTTATCCCAAAGGACCACGCCGGCACTGGGAAAATTCCAATTGTGTTACAACCCGGAAGGGACTGGATTTCTTGTCGATTTTCTGGGCGATACCCTCTCCATTCCCCTCTCGTTGGGCAATGATAGTTTGGTGGGAGAAGCCCAGATTTGGGACGATACCGTGAACGTTTTTCATGCCGCCAGCCCGCTGAATAACTGGTTCTCTGACAAACTGCAGCAACCCGTATCATTGGTGTATTTGCCCGATGAATCAAGCCGTCCGCTTCCCGAAAAACACCAACCCAACCCATCAAATTCGATGCATGTGAGTTTGGCCGATGGCTACCCAATTTTGGTAATTTCAGAAGCATCGCTGAAACAGCTCAATCAAAAAATACAGGCAGAGGAGCCCAACCATCCCCCAATGCAAATGATGCGTTTTCGGCCCAACATCGTCCTTGACCAACTGCAGCCGCACCAAGAAGATGAACTTAGGACCTTTCAGTTGGGATCAGCAACGCTGCATGTAACCAAACCCTGCAGCCGGTGCATTTTAACAACCCTGGATCCAACAACCCTGGAACGCGGGCCAGAACCCTTACGGACCTTAAGCACCTACCGCAAACAAGACCACAAAATCCTCTTCGGCGCCAACGTCATTTGCCTAACCCCAGGAAAAATTGCGGTCTCGCATTAAACCTTTGCATCAAAAAACCGTCTGCTAACCACAAATCAAACCATTCAAACCCACCAAAGATGAACATACGCCCATACCTCGCCTCAACATTGTTGATGATTGTAAGTGCCATCACTGCGCCACTCGCGAACGCGCAAAGCACATACTTCCCACCCAATACCGGCACTTGGGAAACCATCACTCCGCAAAGTTTGGGATGGTGCTCAAGCAATATCGACAGCCTTTACAACTACCTAAACCAAAAAAATACCAAGGCCTTCCTCATCTTGAAAGATGGAAAAATTATCCTGGAAAAATACTTTGGCAACTTCACCCAAGACAGCGTTTGGTATTGGGCATCGGCCGGAAAAACCCTCACAGGATTTACCGTTGGATTGGCAAAACAAGATGGACTGTTAAAACTCAACGACCCCTCCAACAAATACCTCGGTGCAGGATGGAGTTCGCTCAGCACCGCCCGGGAAGACAGTATTACAGTTTGGCACCACCTCACCATGACAACCGGGCTTGATGATGCAGGTGCTGACCCCGATTGTACAGACCCAAACTGCCTTACCTACAAAGCGGCAGCCGGAACCCGATGGGCCTACCACAATGCGGCTTATACCCTGCTCGACCAAGTCATCGAAGGGGCTACAGGCGGAAATTTGAATGTTTACATGGCAAAAAAATTCACCAACACCGTGGGAATGAAAGGCCTATTCGTGAAAGTGGGCTACAACAACGTTTACTTCTCCACGGCCCGAACCATGGCAAGATTTGGATTGCTGTTACT
>JBJTNN010000130.1:0-4527 GCA_046074125.1 Bacteroidota bacterium | reverse complement strand
CGACGGATATCGTTCTTGTCGATACCACGCAACAAGATACCAGCGTTGTCACCAGCCTCACCACGATCCAACAACTTACGGAACATTTCTACTCCGGTACAAGTTGAAGTCATGTGTGAACCAAAACCGATGATTTCTACCGCGTCTTGTACGTTGATTACACCACGCTCGATACGACCAGTAGCAACAGTACCACGACCAGTGATCGAGAATACGTCCTCTACAGGCATCAAGAAAGGCTGGTCAACCAAACGTGGAGGAACTGGAATCCACTCGTCAACAGCATTCATCAAGTTCATGATGGTGTCAACCCACTTGGCATCACCATTCAATCCACCCAATGCAGAACCACGGATGATCGGGGTGTCAGCTGAGAATTCGTAGAACTCCAACAACTCACGCATTTCCATTTCAACCAAATCCAACATTTCTGGATCGTCAACCATGTCAACCTTGTTCATGAAAACTACCAAACGAGGTACACCAACCTGACGTGCCAACAAGATATGTTCGCGTGTCTGAGGCATAGGACCGTCAGTAGAAGCCACTACCAAGATCGCACCGTCCATCTGCGCAGCACCCGTAACCATGTTCTTTACATAGTCAGCGTGACCTGGACAGTCAACGTGTGCGTAGTGACGGTTGGCAGTTGAATACTCAACGTGAGCCGTGTTAATTGTAATACCGCGCTCTTTCTCCTCAGGAGCAGAGTCGATTGACTCGAATGAACGCATTTCAGAAAGACCAGCGTTGGCCAGTACAGTTGTGATGGCCGCAGTCAAAGTGGTCTTACCGTGGTCAACGTGACCAATGGTACCAATGTTCAAGTGCGGCTTGGAACGGTCAAATGTTTCTTTTGCCATAGTTGTTTGTTTTGTGTTGTTTTGTTGTTTGAGCCAATGAGGGGAATTGAACCCCTGACCTTTTCCTTACCAAGGAAACGCTCTACCCATGAGCTACATCGGCGAATCCCCACAAAGGCAAGCCCCTGTTTCGATGCGAGCGGGAGACGAGGCTCGAACCCGCGACCTACAGCTTGGAAGGCTGTCGCTCTACCAACTGAGCTACTCCCGCAATTTGGTGTAAAAGTGTAGTGGGGGCAAGTGGACTCGAACCACTGAACCCGAAGGAGCGGATTTACAGTCCGCCGCAATTGCCGCTATGCGATACCCCCAGTAAAATTCACGGTCTCCCGATCCTCTTAAGGTGCACTTTTACACACGGAGCCACCAGTCGGGATCGAACCAACGACCTACTGATTACAAGTCAGTTGCTCTACCAGCTGAGCTATGGTGGCTTTTAAGTTTAAGAACTTCAATTTGTGGTCACTTTCACAAAAGGACTGCAAAAATAGCATTAATTCGCGAATTGTCAAACCCTCTTTGAAATTTTTACACATAATTTTTCGTGTCCACTCCACACCTACACCTCTCACCCCCCCTGCCGTAAATCACCATCCCCCTATCCAAAAATCTGTTATACCTTTGCTTCCCATGCAAAAACGAACCAAAATCGTCCTCGCAGTACTGCTGTCTACCTTCGCCCTTTTGTTCCTCCTGTGGCGTAACCTCAACCAAACTACCCCCATCTCCCATGATTTGTTTGCCCTGAAATCGCCCAAACAAATCAACAAAATCACCATCAGTCCCAACAATCCCAAACTGCCCTACCTCACCCTGGAAAAGATCGATGGCAAATGGATCGTTAGAAATGAAGCCTACAGCTACCCCGCCGATACCAACTCCGTAAACCAGTTGCTGTTCTGGGCCATGCCCAAACTTCAAGTCAAATGCCCCGTGCCCGATGCCGCCAAAGAAAACGTGATCAAAGACATCACCCTCAACGGCACCAAAGTCATTTTCTCCACCGGCGACGTAGAACAACACACCGTATTTGTGGGCTATGCTACCCCTACCCAAGATGCTACCTATATGTACTTTCCCGGCACCGAACGACCCTGCGAAATTACCGTGCCCGGCTTCATCGGCTACCTCACACCTTACTTTAACACCAACATTCAACTGTGGCGCTCCGTTTTTCTGGTTGATGTGAATAGCCAAGAAATCACCTCCTTGAAAGTTACCTACCCCAGCGCGCCCGAACAATCGTTTCAAATCACCCAAAAACAAAATCAATTGCAACTGCTGAATTACCAACAGCAACCCATAGCCGCAAACCGAAGCCTCATCGCCGGCTACCTCGAACTAAGCAAAACCCTCGCACGCGAGGCAGGCGAACCCGCCGTCATCAACCGCAATCCCAAACAATGTAAAGAAGTGACCGCCCAACCCCCCGTGGCAATCTTCGAATACACCTTTTCCACCCAGCCCAAGAAAACCATCTATATATACCCCATGGCGGTAACCGAAGGCGAAACCTACTCCATGGAAACCAAAGACGGCACCCCAAAAACAGTGGAAACCACCCTTTTCTGGGCCAAATCGAACGACGAGCCTACCCTGTGGACAATCCAAGAAATCATCCTTCGCAATCGCCTGAAAACCTTGTCGAACTTCCTCCAACCCTAACCCCGCGTGAAATTCCAGTTTGCCATCATCGCCGCCATCCTCGGCTTTACATCCTCCGGTCCTACCGGTGCCGTCATTGGATTTTTGGTTGGTATGTACATCGATTACGTTAATGGTCCCAAAGACGAAGACGACCCCGAATACCAAAAACGCACCCGATTTCAACAGCGCAACGACCGCTACCCTCCCGTAGATTTCAAAAACTCACTCCTCATTCTCATCGCCGCCATCATGAATGCCGATGGTTCCGTGCTGAAAAGCGAATTAGAGCTGGTGAAAGCCATGCTCGTGAGAACCTACGGCGAAGACGAAGCCAAAATTCTGTTGCTGCGACTGCGTGATTACCTCAAAGAATCACACAACCTGTCCGAAGTATGTCGCAACCTCCGCATGCGCATGAGCTACTCGCCACGATTAGAATTGGTGCACGTACTTTTCCGCATCTCCCGGGCCGATGGCGATATCTCCCCATCTGAATTATCACTCATCCAACAAATTGCCACCCAACTCGGCATCAGCACACCCGATTTTTTGTCGATCCGAGCCATGTTCGTCACCTCGCCCGACAGCGATTACCAAATCCTTGAAATCACCCCAACCGCCACCGAAGAAGAAGCCAAAAAAGCTTACCGTAAAATGGTGATGCGGTTTCACCCAGACCGACTTCAAGGCTTGGATGATGCGGAGAAAAAAGCCGCTGAAGCCAAATTCATCAAGGTTCAACAGGCCTACGAAAACGTCAAAAAAGCCAAAGGATGGAAGGGATGAGGGTACACATCGCGCTGTTTTTCGTCTCCCTGCTCTACGCCATTCTTTTCTCCTGGGCCGGTCAAATCATGCCCAACTTCCTTACGCCTGAAGCGTTTGTGATGCTGCGGGTCATCACCGCAACCAGCCTATTCTATCTGTTCTCATTCACCATCCCGCGCGATCCCATCCAATGGAAAGCCCACGGACTGGAATTTGCCATTTGTGGTTTTTTCGGCACCTCCGCCAACATGTACTTGTTCTTCCATGGCTTGGCCCTCACCCACCCCATCAATGGCGCAGTACTTATGCTCGTAACACCCCTTTTTGTTGGGATCTTCGACCACATTCGACTTCGGGTCTGGCCACAGAAATGGTTTGTCATGGGCACTTTATTTGCCGCAGCAGCCAGCGTTTGGCTCATGGTTGGAAAAGGCGCACATTTTAATAGCGATACGTTGCGGGGCGATTTGTTTGTGGCCGTGAACGCCCTTTTCTACGCCATTTACTTGGTGAGAGTGAAAAAAATCGCCAACCTCTACAAACCCATCACCATCAACAAAATCACTTTCACCTTCGGAACCCTGTACATGCTACCCATTGGGGGATGGGCCCTGTACAACACCCCCTTCCACACCTTCACGCCCAGCATCAGCGCGAAAGTGGTTTACATCCTTTTCTTTACCAGCTTTTTGGTTTATCTGCTGAACTCCTATGCAGTAAAAAAAGCAGGACCCACGCTGGCCGGATTGTACATTTACCTTCAACCCGTGCTTGCCACCATCATCGCCATGATGCTCGGAACCGACACGCTCACACCCACCAAAGCCCTGTTAATGATCAGTATTATGGGAGGTGTGTTTTTGGCCACGCGGTTCTCACCAAAATAATTGAAAAAATCGCTATCTTTGCATTTTATCAAGTTATGCGTACCAAAGAAGCCAACGACCTCATCAACAGCGTTATCGAAAGCGTAGAGAAAAGCGGTATCAATGCCGACAAAATCATCAGCCCTTTGCAAGCGGCCCGCGAACATGCGTTGAAAGAAAACGATCCCTTGGTAACACGCGCATTGCGCTTGGCTTGGCAACACGTTGAAGCCAACGAGGCTTTTGACATCGATTTGGCTGAAGAAATTGAAACGCCTGAGGAGAATTTCGTGTACTTTTTGTCGTTGATCGTGCGCTCAGAAAACGCCCTCAACCGCGACGAACTGCGCGAAATGACCAATCAGCTGCAATCCGTTGCCTAA
>JBJTNN010000129.1:0-4364 GCA_046074125.1 Bacteroidota bacterium | reverse complement strand
AGGGCGGTAAGCGTTTCAGCGCTGAATTCTCTAGCACCATGGATTGGTCTAAGGTAAACAAGTTGCCTGAGAAGCAGTTTGTTTATGGCCAAGGACTTGGTGGGGGTGGACAGAAAATCGACTCTGCGGGTGTAAGAAAGAATTTCACCGGTACCATTCCTGCAGGATGGACTTTGGTAGACGCGGGTGCTTCTGCAACTACGCCTAACTCTTGGGGACCAAAAATTGCCGATGGTAAGTCATTCGACAACGCGGGCAATTTCTTCAAGACGGCGATGTCGATGACCAACAACTTGGGTGTAACGGTAAACGGCGACAATACCAGTGCGCGTTTCTCTGTGGGTAACACGCAGCAAGACGGTATCGTTCCAAATACTTCATTCAAGCGTACAACCATTCGTGTGAACACTGACAGTCGTGTTACCGATAAGTTGAGCGTTGGTAGCAGTGTAAACTTGATCAATTCAGGGGGTACACGTGCTCAAAACGGTTCTAACTTGTCTGGTGTGATGTTGGGTTTGATGCGTGCTCCTGCTGATTTCAATTTGGCGGGTGGTGCTGGTGCGGATGGATATACTAACTCTGACGGTACACAGTATCAGTTTTTCCCCATTTACGATAACCCTTATTGGACAGTATATCGCAACCCATTTACTGATGATGTAAACCGCATCATTGGTAACTTGAATGCGCAGTACAAAGCGAATGATTGGTTGTCGATCAACTACCGTGTAGGTACTGACCAATACACCGATAGCCGTCAGCAAATTTTTGCTGTAGGTTCTTGGCAGCCTGATAACTCACCCGGTGGTGAAATTTCACAGAACGTGTTGCGTTACAAAGAAATTTACAGCGACTTGGTATTGAACGCCAACCGCAAGGTAAACGAGGATTTGAGCGTGAACATGACTTTGGGTAATAACTTGAACACCCGTACTTCTAGCGATCAGTATTTGCGCGGTCGCGATTTGGCGGTTCCCAATTTCTACAACTTGAGCAATGCTTCAAATTTGTATGCTTCTCAAGGGTATGGAACTACCAAAAACGCTGCGATTTTCGGAGGTGCTGAATTCTCATTCAAGAACTTCTTGTATTTGAATGCGAGCGGTCGTAACGAATGGGCTTCTACTTTTGGTAACAAGAAGAGCAGCTTCTTCTACCCTTCTGTGAGTGGATCTGTGGTTTTCTCTGAATTGTTGGAGAAAGGCGGTTTGATTTCATTTGGTAAAATGCGTGTGGCTTATGCGCAAGCGGGTATCAACCCTCCAGCGTATGCTACTCGTACTTACTATGGTCAGCCTTTGTACACCGATGGTTTCACGGGTGGATTGGGTTTCCCATACTTGGGTCAGAACGGTTTCGGACAGGGCAATGGCTTGGGTAACCAAGGTTTGATGCCTGAACGCAGAACCAGCAAGGAGATTGGATTTGATGTACGTATGTTCGACAGTCGTTTGACGATTGATTTGACTTTGTACGAGCAGAAGTCTACTGATTTGTTGGTGAGCATGCCATTGGCTGCTTCTTCAGGATACGGTAGTGTTCGTCAGAACTCTGGTTCTATGACCAACAAGGGTATTGAGTTGATGTTGGGTGTAACTGCCATCAAGAACAAGAACTTGACTTGGGAAATTGCTGGAAACTTCGGTTTGAACAGAAACGAGGTATTGTCATTGGCTCCTGGTGTTGACGAGATCAACATCGAGTCTGCTTTCTCTAGCATTGGATCATACGCGATTGTAGGTCAGTCTTACGGTGCGATGTACGGTTCACGCGTATTACGTCATTCAGACGGTTCAATGATCATCGGTGCCAACGGTTTGCCTGTGTTGAACAACACCCGTGGCAACATTGGTAACCCATATCCAGATTGGATTGGATCATTGCGCAACACGTTGAACGTAAAAGGTTTGAACATCACTGCGTTGATCGACGTGCGCAAGGGCGGCGACATCTGGTGTGGTACTTATGCTCGTATGTCGCAGTACGGTATCACTGCACCATCTGCCAATCGTTCAGAAACTTACACCATTGAGGGTAAGCGTATCACGTCTGGTACACCTAAGTACGACTCTAAGACTGGTTTGATCACCAACGAAGGCGAATTGACTTTTGAAGAAAACACCAAGCAAATCAGCGCTTACAACTACTACCGCTCTTATTTGGGTGATGGTCCAGGAAGTTCTGCTGAAATGGCGGTTTACGATGGATCATGGGTACGTTTGCGCGAATTGGGCGTAAGCTACAGAATCAACATGAAGGGCAACAAAAACTTGAGTTACATTGACTTGGGTGTTGTAGGTCGCAACTTGTGGTTGAGCACCAAATATCCTGGTGTAGATCCTGAGACTAGCTTGACAGGTGCAAGTTCAAACATTGGTGGTTTCGACTACTTTAACAACCCTGGTTTGAAGTCGTTTATGTTCAACATCAAATTGGGAATCTAATTCTTAGGAAAGGATAAAAAGATGAAAAAATTATTTGCAATTATATTAGGAACAGCGGTATTGTTCACTTCTTGTAAGAAGTGGGTATCTGGGCATGAAGTATCGCCCAACTCACCCAGTGAAGCGAACCCCGCGTTATTGAACAGTGCTTGTCAGTTGGCGATTTTCGCTACTTACGGCGGTTCATTGTCGAGAACTACCAGCATGTGGGCACAACACAGCGAGGGCGTTTCTAACCAATCGTTGGATCAGGGAGCCTACATCATTGATGAGGGAGACGTTGAGAACGAGTGGGGTGTAATTTACCAAGGCGGTTTGAAGAACATGCGTTTGTTGGAAAAAACTGCCGGCGATGGCAATCCTGCTTATCAGGGTATGGCGAAGGTCATGACTGCGATGATGTTGGGTGTTGCTACGGATATGTGGGGTGATATTCCTTGGACAGAAGCGTTGGATGGCGAAGCTGGAAACTACAGCGCCAAATACGATTCACAGGAGAGCATCATTGCTGCTATGCAAACCATGTTGGATGACGCAGTTGTATTGTTGGATAAGCCCGACAATGCTTTGGCTCCAGGTTCAGACGATTTCATTTACGGCGGAGACGCTGGCAAGTGGAAGGCGTTGGCTTATGCGATCAAGGCACGTTATGCGATGCGTATTAGCAACCGCGATGCCAACTGGCACACCAAGGCTTTGGATTACGTAGCCAAGGCGAAGGCGGCTGGTTTCACCAGTTCTGCTGCTGATGCCAACTGTATCTTCGGTAGCAATGCCAACGAGTACAACCAGTGGTATGCTTTCACCCAGGTGGAGCGTTCTGGTTACATGTTGGCTGGTGCTAAGTTGGTTGACATCATGAACAGCATCAACGATCCTCGCGTTGGATTCTATTTCGCAACGAACGACAGCGGACAGTACAAAGGTGCTGCGTTGGGAAGTCAGGCCGTGAAGAATATCAGTGATTTCGGTTCTTATTTTGCTTCTCAAACCAGTGTTACGCCTTTGGCAACTTACGTGGAGTTGTTGTTCATTGAGGCTGAGGCACAATTTGCTGCTGGCAACAAGGCTGCGGCTGCTACGGCTCACAACGACGCTATCAAGGCGCACGTAGAGTTGGTAACTGGCAGTGCGGCTCCTGCTGCTTATGTAATTTCACAGGCGAGTGAAACGGCTGGATCGATCACTTTGGATAAGATTTTGACACACAAATATGTGTCGGGCTTCTCTATGATCGAGCCTTACAACGATTGGCGCAGAACGGGGGTACCTTCATTGAGTCCTTCTCCATTGGCGTTGATCACTGGCATTGCCCGCAGATACCCTTATTCTTTGGATGAGCGTTTGTACAACACCAAGTTCCCAGGAGCGATTGGTGTGAACGACTTGGCCGATAAGAAGGTTTGGTGGGATAGCAAGTAAATAGTTGTTGGGTGTGATTTAAGGATTGCACCGAATAGTTGTAACAGGGAGGGCGGCCGCAGGCCGCCCTCCCTGTTTTTATGGGGGTAGTCGTTTATAGGGTTACCGCATGGTGAGGGATGCTAATTGTGGTGCGGGGGTAGTTGGGCCTGGGATAATTGGGCCTGGGATAATAGTGAGTGGTGAAGAAGAGAGCGGCTTGTGGTACGAGGGTAGTCGATTTTAATCGGTTAGATACAGGTATAATCGGCAATAATCGGAAACGCCCGACTGTAACTGTTGTTGTGATGCAAATTGCATACATGGAAAATCAGAGTTATTCAGACAGGGCTTGGGAATTGGGATTTCACACCTTGGAGATGGTGAACCGCATGAACCGAGCAGATTTTGTGTTGTTGGGAGAGGAAATGATGAAAACGGCCAGGCAGGTGAGTACGGGGAGTCCGATGAACACCCGGGAGGAAATGTACGATGCCTATCAACGCTGTTTGCGTT
>JBJTNN010000128.1:0-4129 GCA_046074125.1 Bacteroidota bacterium | reverse complement strand
ATCAGATTTAATTGGAAGAATGGCTAGCGATGCTGGCATCACCAAAGCTCAAGCTGCTTCTGCATTGAACAGCTTCACCACCGCTACTGCTGAGGCCTTGAAAAAAGGTGACAAAGTGATTTTGGTAGGTTTCGGAACTTTCTCAGTAAGCGAGCGCAATGCACGTACTGGCCGTAACCCACAAACTGGTGCTGAAATCAAAATTGCTGCCAAGAAAGTAGCAAAATTCAAAGCAGGTGCTGAATTGAACGCTGGTATCTAATACTACTTTCAACAAAACCTTTGAAAACCCCGCCTTGGCGGGGTTTTTTTATGTCCATCCAATGTTGCCTACCTTTGTGGCATGCATTCTTTTGCCCGACAGACGTTTCTTGAAAACATGGCACAAACCAGCCCCAATCCCTTGGCGTTGCATGTGGTTCGTGCGGAGGGTAATTATCTGTTCGACGTAGACGGTAACAAATACCTCGATCTCATTGCCGGTATTTCAGTGTGTAACATTGGCCATCAGCATCCCGCCGTAGTGCAGGCTGTGCAGGCCCAAGCCGCTGAATTTATGCATGTAATGGTGTATGGAGAAACCGTGCAAACACCGCAATCAAACTATGCCAAGCAATTGGTTTACTGTTTACCAGAAAATTTGAACTGTTGCTATTTCGTAAATTCTGGTGCAGAAGCCATCGATGGCGCCATGAAGTTGGCCAAACGCGTGACCGGTAAAACACAGTTTGTGGCCCTCACAGATGCCTATCATGGCAGTACTCAAGGTCCTTTGAGCCTGATGAGTAATGAATATTACAGTCAATCCTACAGGCCGCTGTTGCCATCTGTTCATTTTGTCAATCAAAATGATTTAAGTGCCATCGATCATATTCCTTGGTCAGATATAGCCGGTGTAGTGGTGGAAATCGTACAGGCCGAACGGGGAGATCAATTGTCGTCAAGCGAATTTTTGCAGGCACTCCGACGCAAGTGCGATCAGCATTGCTGTTTGTTGATTTTTGATGAAATCCAAACCGGTTTTGGTAGAACAGGAACCCTTTTTGCTTTCGAGCAAGTGGGAATTGTTCCGGATGTACTGGTATTGGGGAAAGCCCTGGGTGGCGGAATGCCCATGGGCGCTTTCATCGCCGATCGTGCTTTGATGTCGACCTTGTCTAATCAACCCATCCTCGGCCATATCACAACCTTCGGCGGTCATCCGGTGGTAGCCGCAGCGGGCGCTGCGGCACTCAATGTGCTGCAATCAGAAGATTTGATCTCTGCGGTGTTTGACAAAGAAAAGTTGTTTCGTCAATGTCTGAAGCACCCCAGAATTTTGGCCATACACGGACGTGGATTGATGTTGGCAGTGGAATTAGCGGATTTTGATTCTGTGCAACTTTGTATTCAAAAAATGTTAGACAAAGGATTGTTTTCAGATTGGTTCCTGTTCGCCCCCAATTGCCTGCGAATTTCGCCACCGCTCACCATCTCCCATGAGGAGATAGAATCTGCCTGCCAAAGAATCTTGGCTGCCCTGGAAGAAAATTGAACTTTTTTTGGGGGTGAAAGACATTATATTTGTCGGTAAGTTGTTGTTTTTGCGAAAATTGCAACGAAAAACCAAGCGCATGAGAATTTCGCAACTGAAAATAGGCATCATATTAACCATGCCATTCATTCTTTTGATGGGTTTCTCTTCTTGTGAGCGCATTAATCCTAGCAGCAACAACCGCGAGGATGTGGTTACGGACATTGCCTTGGTTACCACAGAATTGGCTTCGATATTGGAATACTTCGATGAAGCCGCCGATCAAACCACCGGTAAAGGCACGCCATCGTTTTTTAAAACACAGAATTTCAGCAAGGAAACCAAAATCATTCCTGTAGATACAAGCTATTACGACGGTGATGGGGTTGAATTTCTGATCGATTTTGGTCCAACCGCCACCCCCTTCAAGCCTACCCAAAAGTGTTTGGATGGCAGATTTCGTGGTGGTGTGGTGAAAATAACCTTAGAAACACACTACATTGAAAACACCTCGAAATCACACATCATCGTTAACAGCGATCGAAGTTTTGTGGTCGGTACTGAATCCAAGACTTTGGTGGTGAATGAATTGGAGGTGAATGTAGAACGAAAACTCCGCGAGTTGCTGAATTTCGAGGTGAAAAATCTCGAAGTGAACAAGAATTCCTTGGATTTTGATGGCCTCCTTACTTTGGAGAAAATCTCAGGGATCAACACCCCCGGTATATTTGGTGACCACTACTTGCTCAATGGCAGTGGCTCCGCAGAAGTGGGTGACGAAGAGTTCAAGTGGGAAATCCGTTCTCCTCTCAAGAAAAAAGTGGAGCCAGGTTGTGGCATGATTCCAGTGAAAGGGTTGTTCAACATTACCGTAGAAAAATCCAATCAAAACGTTACCAATGGCGATATTTTGGTTGATTTTGATCCTTTTGAAAATGAATCCTGCGACCGCATTGTTCGGATCGTAACTGCAGGCAAAACCACCGACGTAGTGTTGGAGTGATTTTATCGTAATGCCAGACTTTCTGGTGGAGCAATCAAGTGTAAATTTCCGTTTTGTTTCTCAAACCAAGCATGTTGAAGGCCATTGGTAATCCACACGAATCGACTGTCTAATTTATTGTTATATGTGGCGGCTTGAATGAGTGTATTGCGGGTAATCTCCACTTCCGGTGCCTTGCATTCGATCAGTAGAAAAGGTTTAGTATCGCTTGCAAATACAACAATATCAAAGCGTTTGCGCAAACCAAAGGCCGCAATTTCTCTCTCTACTGCAATCATGCCTAACGCAATTTGGTAATGGTTGAATAAATGGGCAATGCAGTGCTGACGAACCCATTCTTCAGGGGTAAGGGGGATAAATTTTTTACGAACGGGATCAAAAATGACTTTTTTTTGCTCCTGTTCCTGAATACGTAACCCGTACGCTGGAAATTGTAATGCCTGCACCGCGGTAAAAATACAACCCATGGCCAAAATGAGCGATACCATATCGAATTATTTGAATTTGCGTCGTAAGATTCAATCCAAACAGTATTCGCCAGTATATCTGCTGCATGGGGAAGAAGTGTATTTTATTGATGCGCTTACTGATTTGTTGGAGAAGAGCATCCTTCCAGAGGCAGAACGCAGTTTTAACCAAACCTTGATTTATGGCAAAGAGGTGAAAATTCACGACCTCATTGCCATGGCCCGCCGATATCCCATGATGAGCGACTATCAAGTGATTTTGGTGAAAGACGCACAAGACATCAAGGAGTTCGATAAGTTGCTATCCTACCTTGAAAATCCCATGCCATCCACTGTTTTGGTGTGTGCATTTCGGGGGAATAAAATGGATATGCGTACAAAAATCGGGAAGCAAGCAGATCGTTTTGGTGGGGCATATTACGCAGCGAAACTCCGCGATTATCAGATCAAAGATTGGCTCCCTGAATATTTTAAACAACAGGGTAGGAGCGTAGATACTGCGGCCATCCAAATGATTGTGGAATTGTTGGGCGCTGATTTGCCCCTTATTCACAATGAACTAGATAAGTTGTTTATCAATGTGAAAGACGAATTTATCCGCACCACGCACATTGAAGCAAACATCGGATTCAATCGCGAATACAACGTATTTGAACTACAATCGGCACTGGGTGCCAAGAATTTCAATAAGGCCATCCAAATTGCCCATCACATGGGTCAAAGGGCCGAAAAGGGTGAAATCTTGCGCATCGTAACCAATTTGCACAATTACTTCGGTAAAATACTGCTAACCCAACAAATGGGGAACGGAAGTAAGTCTGAATTGGCCAGCGCGCTTGGTGTCAATCCCTTTTTCTTGGATGAATATTTGGGGGCTGCCCGTTTGTATTCACCAACAGATTTAGAGCGGGTATTCAACCAAATTAAACTGCTCGATTTGCGCCTGAAAGGCGTTCATCGGGGATCGGCTACAGACGGAGAATTATTGATCGAAACCATCGTAGGAATACTTCGCGCCCCACAGAGGGTTTGATGCGATTTTTCGCATAATTTTTCCTTTATTTGTAAATAATAAATTTACCCTATGAAAAAACTATACGTGTTAACCATTGCGGCTGTTGCTACTTCTTTTGCATCAGCGCAAGT
>JBJTNN010000127.1:0-7080 GCA_046074125.1 Bacteroidota bacterium | reverse complement strand
CGCGTTTGGGGAATGGGTAAAAGGGCTGCATCGGATGGGGTTGATGTATTTCACGGGTTATCGAATGAACTGCCATGGGATTTACCGAAGCATATACCATCTGTATGTACCATTCACGATGTGATTTACAAAGTGTTTCCGCGATATTATCGATGGTGGGATAGAGCCATTTACCATTGGAAAACCAACAGAGCAATCCAGGTGGCTTCTCATTTGGTGGTAACCAGTCAAACCACACAGAAACAAGTGGAAGCGCATTATCCCCAAGCAAAAGGAATGTCATCGGTCATTTATCAAGCTGTGGATGAGGCCTATTATTCAGTAGATAAATTGTCTTTGTCTGATTCAGGGGAGGTGCCCTATTTTGTCTATCAAAGTAGTTTTACCGACAGAAAGAACCATGCGGCCTTGATCGAAGCGTTTGCGATGATACAGAAACAAACAAATTGGAACTTAAAATTGGTTGGTTTGAATGGGTCTACTTTGTCTTCGGTTGAAGCTCAGATTGAATCAATGGGATTGTCGTCGCGAATTACCTGTTTGATCGACCAGCCCAAAGAAAGGGTGGTTTCAGTGGTAAAAGGCGCTTCAGGGTTTGTTTATCCCAGTCTGAATGAGGGTTTTGGTATCCCATTGGCGGAGTCTTTGGCAGCGAATTTGCCCATGGCGGTTTCGAATATCGAAGTGTTTAAAGAGTTGGTTGAAGATCTTCCGGAATATTTTCATCCCAACAAGCCTGATGAATTGGCAGCGGCTATGATGTCGATCACCCGCCCGGAAATCCAAGCCCATCAGCGATTAAAAAGGGAATTGTTGCTAAAAAAAGTAGAGGCAAAATCCATCGCAGCCCAATGGATAAATCTTTATTCGCAGCTGAAAAATTCTTAGAATCCTAGTCCTAAACTCGTAATGGCGTTGAAAATATCCACTTTTCTACCCGTGAAGTGATCGGCTGATTGCCACCATTTACATTCAGTTCTCCAATACAACTGATTGAATAACTTACGGTTGATACCGATAGCAGTGCCTAATACTTTGCCATTGATGTTGTTGTGTAGATCTTGGAAATACTCAACCCTGGCGCTTAGGTTCGTGTTTGAAGCGATGTCATAGCTCGTTGCAAAGTTGGCATTACACCAAAATCCATTACGCTGAAACAACGGGGTAGAAGGGGTAGGTAAAGGCGCTTTTGTCTCGTCGTTCCCTGCATAAAAACAGCTGGTAAATTTCCACTTCCCGTGAGTGCCAATCCAATAAATGTCGCTAAATAGTCGTGTATCGGTGATCCGATTTTGGAAATAAACGTTCCAATTGAGGAGGTTGTTGTTGTTGAGGGTGAATTCGATTTGACTCACAAAAGCCGGGGGGAAATTTGGCTGTTTGTAAATGTTTTGCCAGCCATTGAGGATATACAAGCTTCCTTTCACCCGTTTGTGCAACGGCGACGAGATTTTTGCACCCGTGAGGTAGTAAGGGCTGTATTCGGCGGCCAATGAACGGGTGTACATGATGTGGTCTCGGCTAACGGGGTTTTCATTGGTAAATGGCGATCCAATCAGGCCAGCCTCAATCCAAACTTCCTTTTTCTTTAAAAGTTTAAACCCCAAACTGCCTTCCATTAAATTGTTGAGAGAGTTAGTGCCCGAGTAGTTTTTGTCCATGTAACTACCAAATGCTGGTACCAAGCGGATTTTTAGTCGGTCAGTAGCATACCTGAAATCCACGTATGCCAAATTGATGTCGACCAAACCATAATACGAATTAGAGACCAAGCCGGGAATCACGGGAGTAATCGTTGGTTGGTTCCAATCTCCATAAGTAGATTGGGCGTAATAGGTGTCCATCCAACCAGAAATGCTCAATTTGCCGACCTTTTCACCACCCACAGAATCAATAAATGCAGTATTAATGACTTGTGCTGTTAAAAACGCTGATGTCATTAGACAAAGAAAGAATGTACCTGCTTTTTTCATTTTATAGTCACAAAACTAATCGAATAAATACCCTTATTGATTAATTTTTAATCTGCATTGATTAAATTGCTGAATACATGAGCTTGAGGCATGGTTTTGTCGTTGCAGTTGTTCTGTTATTGTGTGATTGTGCAATCGCGCAATATGATTCAGTGCGCTATGACATGACCACCCAAAATGTGCATTGGAATTCACTGTCCGATTTCAATTCAAGGGGTTTCAATCCAGATACGTTGAGTAAGCCATTGTATTGTCAGTCAGAAACCACCCCGGTTTTCGTCGCGAATTTTTCCAAATCCAATGATTATAATTTGAATGTAGCTACTGCCACCAATGTTTTGGATGCAGGATCGCATTGGAATGTTGCTGGGGTGTACACAAAAAAACATTACGACCTAACCACTCACTCTGTAAGAGTCAAAGGGGCTTTTGTCTGTAGGACAACCACCCAAGGGAACTACAACGAATATTGGCTTGGGGCAATTCCCGTTAGTAATAAGAATTATCACGCGGCAATTTACGGTGGTGGAAATACGCCCGAAGGGTACATTGTTGGGGCATGGGTAGATTGGTGGTGTGCTCGAACCAGAGGGACACCCTCCACGCCCGATGAGTTTTTTATAACTAGAATTAATTCCAATATGCCACTGGGTTTATTTTTTGAGGCGATGGCGGAATTTAAGATTGTTCACGATTCCGTGATGATGGTCAAATACACCCTTACGCCACCTGTGAATGACAGTTACCAAAAGCAGGAGTGGACCTACCCCGGATATCGGAGTACCCCATTTGAGCCGTTGACCAATGCAGCTTGGTTCAAAGACTTTAGGCCAGCATTCATGGCAGATGACGGCCTCGATTGGGTGGAAGTTGTAGCGGATCCCTTGCCATGTACGATGGAATTAAAGAAGAAATCTTACACCGCATGTGAGGGTTCGGTCGCCAACATAGATTTATCTACCTTTATTTGGCTTAAAAGTCAGTCTATCAATAACAAAACGGGTGTCTTTTATTTGCGAAAGACATCGAACAGTAAAGCCAACGGCTACTTGCATAAAGCGTTAATCAATGCGATGTTGCCAAAAAGCTTGCCGATGGGTGATTATATGGTGAGTTATATCTCGCCCTGCGGTGACTCTATTCAATTTCCAGTCAATATTTTGTCGGGTCCGAAAGTACAATTGCGCGACACAGTACTGTGTAAAGGCGTTGTTTTTAAACCTGCAGGTTCTGTGCAATCATCATTGTCCATTGATCGTTACAACTGGGAATGCGGCAGCAATGTTGGATCTACCATTCAGCCCATTTGGACGATGAACGACACTGGATTTTTTAATCTCGTGCTTAGCGCAACGGATACTTATGGTTGTGTGGGATCGGATACTGCGAAGGTTTATGTTTCTGCTGTTGACGGGTTATCGATCGCAGTGAACGATTCCATTCAGTGTTTTCGTGGACACGCCTTTGATTTAAAATTGAATGTGTCGTCGCAAAATTCAAACACATATCGTTGGATTTTACCCACGAATCAAACACAATTGGGCAGGCAACTTTCGAATCTTAAGTTCGCAACTCAAGGCAATTACAAAGTAAAAATCTTGGGCAATACCCTGTGGGGTTGTAAAGATTCTAACGAATTGAATTTGTTGGTTTTAGAATCGCCGAAAACGCTTGTGTTCGACACGCAAGTTTGCGAAAATCAATGGTTTCATTTCAGGCATGTAGATGAGGTTTTTCTGAATCCTATCGTTCAGCATCAATGGAATTTTAACTCAGCGGATTCCTTTGTTGAAAATCCAACCTATTTGCTTTCTAAGAGCGGACAATATTCAGTTCGATTGATTGTAGTGAATGCCGCCGGTTGTTCAGATACTTCTAACGCCAAAGTGGCTGTACATCCCAATCCAAAAATCAATTATGATTTTCGGTTTATAGACAACTTGAATGGCGGAAGTCGATGGTCCTATGCCTATACGGGTACCCAGGGAGCAAAGGTTGAGTGGTTGATTGGAGAGAAAAGGATTCTTACAGGTGCAGGACCGGGAATTGTGAATTTGGATCAATTTGGGTTGCAGAACTTTAAAATTCGTGTAACATCGGACAAAGGTTGTATGGATTCGTTGTCGTTCAGTAAAACCATTTCCTCCAGCAACAACCTGTATTTCCCCAATGCATTCACACCCGATGGAAGAGGGGGGAATGAGGTTTTTGGGCCTTACAATGCGGATTTGATCGAAAACTACCAGATGCGGGTTTATAACCGTTGGGGTGAGAAGTTGTTTGAATCCACGCCTCAAAATCGATACTGGGATGGTACAGATTCCAAGGGCGAACCTGCCATGGAAGGTCAATATGTATATTTGGTGACTGGGGTTAGAAATACGGGTAATATTCTCAGCCATGCTGGAACCGTATACCTATTTCGGACCAAATAGGGGGATTAGAAATTGCCTTTGAAGATTTTGACTGCGATGGCGAGAAGAATCAAACCAAAGAATTTGCGCATGGCCGAAAGACCGGCTTTGCCTATTTTTCTTTCAAAGAAATCCGTGGCATTGACCAATATGAATATCACGATCAAATTTGGAAGGATTCCCAGCAAAATCGTCCATTCACTGTAAATCGCCTTTAGTGAAAGTATGGTGGTTAAAGTACCAGAGCCAGCAATAAGTGGAAAAGCGATGGGCACAATGCTTCCGGATGGAACTTCGGGATCGGTGCGAAAAATATCGATGCCTAACACCATTTCCAAGCCCAAAATAAACATGACAATACTACCGGCGATGGCAAAAGAACTTTTGTCAACCCCCAAGTATTTGAGAAAGAACTCACCTGCGAATAGAAATCCAACCATCAAAACACCAGAGGCTAAGGTGACCTTCCCTGCATGAATATCGGGCAATTTCTTTTTCAATGAAATCAAAATGGGGATGGAGCCCAACATGTCTATCACGGCGAAAAGGGTGAATGCAACGGTTATGGAGTCTTGAATATTGAACATTGGGGCTTTCGGGATGAGTTGTTATTTGAATGGAGAATTGGGCTCTTTTTTAATCACATTGTAGGTGAGTCGGTCTGCCAATCTCGGAAACCATTTATTGATGAGTACCGCCATTTTTCCTTGTAACGTGAGTATCAGGTATTGTCGTTTTTTGTCGATGGCGTTCCATGTGGCCTCGGCTACCGCCTCGGCCGACATCAATTTATTTTCCTTCAATGGCGATTCGTTTTGTTGAGATCCATGAGCGTCTAAGGCAGTTTTGCGGATGTTGCTCTCGGTGTAACCCGGACAAGCAATCAAAACGTGAAGACCCGTTTCCAAATTTTCGCATCGCAAACTTTCCAAAAACCCTTGCATTGCAAATTTACTCGCACTGTAACCCGTTCTAGCAGGCAGTCCTTTGAATCCCGCAATTGAAGAAACCCCAACAATAGTCCCTTTTGCTTTAAGAAGCCATGGCAAGGCGTATTTGGTGCAGTTTACCGTGCCCCAAAAATTGGTGTCCATCAGTTTGTGTAGCACAGACAATTCGGTATCAGCAAAAATGCCACGCATCGAAATCCCTGCATTGTTGATCAATACATCGATTCTGCCCCATGCAGCAACTACATCGGCAATAAATCGCGCACAATCCGCTTCAACGCTTACATCGCCTATGGTTGAAACAAATTGGTTATCTGAATTACTTTCCAAGGATGCCTGTTTACAAGCTGCCATCGTTTCTGATAATCCTTCGGCGGATCGGGCCATCAACCCAACCAAATACCCGCGCTTTGCTGCCGCAATGGCCAATGCTCGACCTATTCCAGATGACGCCCCAGTAATGAGAACAACACGCTTTTGCATGTTATGATTTCCATTTGATGGAACATCCAACCGGCGGAATTTCAGGGTAGTCGATTTCCAACCCATCCAAAGCAAACTCAATGGCATCTTCCAAATAAACCCGCATCACTGCCGCTTCATTGTCCCAAGCGTCGTCGATTGCCCCTTTGTAAACCAATTCGCGCCTTGCGTTGAAAAGGAAAACTTCCGGGGTTTTTTGTGCGCCCAACTGCTTCATAATTGCCTGCGATTCATCATGCAAATAAGGGAACGGCACGCCGTACTGTTTTACCAATCGCTGCATTTCGGTGTAGGAATCCGCTGGTTGAACATTGACATCGTTTCCATTGATGGCCAAAACCCCCAAATTGTCTTCCTCGTATTGTTTTGCCAAGTGAATTAGCCGCGACCAATAGGCTTGAGCGTATGGACAATGGTTGCAAGTCACAACCACAAGTAATGCACTTTTGTCGGCCAAGTGATAGGTACTTACCAAGTTGCCATCAGTACTTTTTAATTCGAAATGCTGCAGGGTATCGCCAATATTCATAAGTTGAAATTTAATCGCAATTTACGCAATTGGATGTGCATTTGTGGGTTTTTTGTTGGCGTGATAATTTGGGAAGATGCTTGCTTTGCGGTTACTTTGCGATAGTCATGGATCAATTTGTAGTTTCAGCCAGAAAGTATCGCCCAACCACATTTGAAGATGTAGTAGGGCAACGCCAAGTGGCAGAGACATTGATGCATGAAATCAATAACAACAAGTTAGCCCAAGCGTTTCTCTTTACCGGTCCAAGGGGCGTTGGTAAAACTACCTGTGCCAGGATTTTGGCCAAAGTCATTAACGCACAAGACGGTGGCGACCCAAACCAAGATTATGCTTTCAATATTTTTGAGTTGGATGCGGCCAGCAACAACTCGGTTGAAGACATCAGACACCTGATTGATCAGGTGAGGATTCCGCCCCAAGTAGGAAAATACAAGGTGTACATCATTGACGAGGTACACATGCTTTCAACTGCCGGTTTCAATGCTTTTCTGAAAACATTGGAAGAGCCCCCATCCTACGCCATATTTATCCTCGCTACTACGGAAAAACACAAGATCCTTCCAACCATCCTCTCTCGTTGCCAAGTATTTAACTTCAATCGCATCGAGACCCGCGACATGGTAGAGCATCTGAAAGGTATCGCCCAAAAAGAATCGATCGAAGCTTCGGAAGACGCCCTTCACTTAATTGCCAGAAAAGCCGATGGTGGACTGCGTGATGCCCTGTCG
>JBJTNN010000126.1:0-11684 GCA_046074125.1 Bacteroidota bacterium | reverse complement strand
AAAGATTGAGGTATAGCGCAATGCAACAACTGAATCCATCCGAGATCAGTGCGCTCATTAAACAGCGTATCGGCGATCTGGACACCAGCGCGACCGCTAAAAATGAAGGCACCATTGTTATGGTGTCTGACGGTATCGTGCGCATTCACGGTCTTGCTGATGCAATGTACGGTGAAATGATCGAATTCGACGGCGGCTTATTTGGTATGGCACTGAACCTAGAACAGGATTCAGTGGGCGTCGTTGTTTTAGGTAACTACTTAAGCCTTCAAGAAGGTCAAAAAGCACGTTGCACAGGCCGTGTATTAGAAGTTCCGGTTGGTCCTGAACTTCTAGGTCGTGTAGTAGATGCTTTGGGTAACCCAATTGATGGTAAAGGCCCAATTGATGCAAAAATCACTGATGCTGTTGAAAAAGTAGCACCAGGCGTAATTTGGCGTCAAGGCGTAGATCAACCTGTTCAAACTGGTTATAAATCAGTTGATACCATGATCCCTGTAGGTCGTGGTCAGCGTGAGTTGATCATTGGTGACCGTCAAACCGGTAAAACCGCCATTGCATTGGATGCCATCATCAACCAAAAAGAATTCTACGAAAAAGGAAATCCAGTTTATTGTATCTACGTAGCTTGCGGTCAGAAAGAATCTACCGTTAAGCAAGTAGTGAAGTCACTGGAAGATAGTGGTGCTATGGCTTACACCGTGGTTGTTACAGCTGCTGCGTCTGCGCCTGCTCCATTGCAGTTCTTTGCACCTATGGCCGGTTGCGCAATTGGTGAATACTTCCGTGATTTGGGCTTGCCCGCATTGGTTGTTTACGACGATTTGTCGAAGCAAGCGGTGGCTTACCGTGAGGTATCCTTGTTGTTGCGTCGTCCTCCAGGACGTGAAGCCTATCCTGGCGACGTGTTCTATTTGCACAGCCGTTTGCTAGAGCGTGCTTGTAAGTTGAACTCTTCAGATCATATTACCTGCAACATGAACGATTTGCCTGCAAGTTTGCAAGGTAAGGTGAAAGGTGGCGGGTCTTTGACTGCATTGCCTATCATCGAAACCCAGGCGGGTGACGTATCGGCATACATTCCTACCAACGTAATTTCAATCACTGACGGACAGATTTTCTTGGAGTCGAACTTGTTCAACTCAGGTATCCGTCCTGCGATCAACGTAGGTATTTCTGTATCTCGTGTAGGTGGTAATGCACAAATCAAATCCATGAAAAAAGTAGCGGGTACATTGAAGCTTGACCAAGCCCAGTACCGCGAATTGGAAGCGTTTGCGAAATTTGGTTCTGACTTGGATGCCGCTACCAAATCGGTGTTGGAGAAAGGTTCACGCAACGTGGAAATTTTGAAGCAACCACAGTTCAGTCCTGTAACTGTAGAGAAGCAGATTGCGATCATTCACTTGGGAACTTCCAACTTGTTGAGATCAGTGCCCGTTGAAAAGGTTCGTGAATTCGAGGCTTCTTATTTGGAGTATTTGGAAGCGAAACACAAAGACACCTTGGAAGCGTTGCGCAAAGGAGTGATCGATGATGCGGTGAAAGCGGTATTGAATGCAGCTTGCACTGAAATTGCTAAGAATTACGCAGCTTAATCGAATACCATGGCCAATCAGAAGGAAATTCGCGCCCGGATATCATCAACCATCAGCACCCAGCAGATCACCAAAGCCATGAAATTGGTGTCTGCCACCAAGTTGCGCAAGGCAAGTGAAGCCATTGTACGTATGCGTCCTTACGCAGAGAAGTTGCAAGGCATCATGGGCAACTTGAAGGATAGCACGGAAGATGATCGTTTGGCCGGATATTTTGAAGCCCGTGAAGCCAAGAAAGTATTGTTATTGGTGATAACCAGCGATCGTGGATTGTGTGGTGCCTTTAACGCCAACGTGGTGAAGCGTGTAAAGGCTTTGTTGGATGGCGAGTATAGCGATGCACACAAAGCCGGAAACGTGACATTGATGTGCATTGGTAAAAAGGGTGGTGAGGCGTTGAAGCGCTTTGGCTATGAGATCAATTTGGATTTGGTGTCGTTGACACAAAATGCCTCTGCGCAAACGGCTTTTGCTGCCATGCAAGGGGTGATTGATCAATATTTGTCGGGTGAGTATGACCGTGTTGAAGTTGTTTACAACAAGTTCAAGAACGCGGCGACGCAAATTTTGGTTAACGACCAATTGTTACCCATTGCCGCGTCTGCGAGCGAAGCGAGCCAGACGAACAACGACTACTTGTTTGAGCCAGGCAAAGTGGCCATTTTGGAAGATTTGATTCCCCGCAGTTTGAACACTTTGTTCTATCGTGCGTTGTTGGATTCTTTGGCTTCTGAGCATGGTGCACGAATGGTTGCAATGGATAAAGCCACTGAGAATGCAGGTGAATTGTTGCGTGCATTGCGTTTGGCCTACAACCAAGCCCGTCAGGCTGCCATTACCCGTGAGATTTCTGAAATCGTGGGTGGTGTTGCCGCTTTGGAGGGATAAGGAAAATTTTGTTCATCAAAAAAGGCGAACCTTCGGTTCGCCTTTTTTTTGCTCCCTGCATACCAGAGGATTGTATCATGTGTCTTTTGATGTAATCAATCTAGAAAGCTTCGCCGCCCCCCTCAATCTTCCCGCATCACCTCAATGTACTTGTGCGTGGCCTTGATTTTTGCAATCAATTGCTCCAAATGCAATAAATCATAAATCATCACCTCAATCTTGCCACCAAACGTTCCATCCTCATTGCTCGATATGTTGATGCTCATCATGTTCACCTCCATGTCCTTCGAAATGATGTCCGTAATCCTACTTACAATGCCCACATCATCGATCCCACGTACCGCAATGGCCGTGTCAAAGGCCTTCTGGTAACCATCGCCCCGCCACTGAGCAGGAATGATTCGATATCCGTACTGACTCATGAGTCGGGTGGCGTTCGGACATGTGGTCCGGTGGATTTTAACCCCTTCTCCCACAGTGATAAATCCAAATATAGGGTCTCCCGGAACGGGGTGACAGCATTTGGATAGGGCATAGGGCATTTCATAATCATCGCCAATGATGATCTGGTCAGATTTTTTGTGCTTCGCAGAGGGCTTGGCTTTCGACTTTGAAGGCAAAGTTTCCGGTGATTCGCTACCCTCCACCTGCTTTTTCAAAACAATCTTTAACAACAACTCGCGATTTAAACGAATCTGTCCTTCCGCCACACTATGAAAAAACTCGGCCCCCACCTGGTACTTGAAATGGTGCATGAGTTTTTTGATGTTGCTGTCCGTAAAATTCAACTGGTGCTTCCGGAACAATCGCTCCAACAAAAGCTTGCCTTGGTTGGCTTTTTGCGTCCTTTCGGCTTTCAGCGCCTCCCGAATTTTTGATTTTGCCCGGGCCGTTTTCGCCACGTCTAACCAATCGCGGGTAACCCGACTTTTGCTCGTGGTTAAGATTTCCACGATGTCCCCGTTTTTCAAAGGAGATTGAATGGATACCAATTTGTTGTTAACCTTAGCTCCCAACGTGCGTTTCCCCAATTCTGTGTGGATGGCGAACCCAAAATCAAGTGCCGTAGATCCCGCAGGGAGGGCTTTTACATCGCCTTTTGGGGTGAAAATGTAGATTTCTTCTCCCAAGAGACTCGTCCTAAACTCACTCACCAAATCCAAAGCGCTGAGGTCGCTGTTTGACAGGGTGTCTTTCACCGCATCCAACCAGTTGTCGAACGCCATGTCTTGCGGGGTGGTTACCGATTTTCCGCCCGATTTATAACGCCAATGCGCTGCCAAGCCGCGTTCTGCGATGTCATCCATTCTTTTTGAACGGATTTGCACCTCAACCCAGCGGCCTTTTGGACCCAGTACTGTGGTATGTAATGCGCTATAACCGTTGCTTTTGGGGTGGCTCAACCAATCGCGCAAACGGTTGGTATGTGAACGATACATGTCGGTTACGATGCTATAAACGCGCCAGCAATCGGCCTTTTCCAAAAACAAGGGTGAATCAACGATTACCCGAATGGCAAAGGCATCGTATACTTCTTCAAAAGGGATTTGCTGGGCTTCCATTTTGCGTACGATGCTGAATATGCTCTTGGGCCGACCTTTGATTTCAACGATGTTGAGACCAGATTTTTCCAATTCAGATTTCAGAGGATCAATGAATTCCTTCACATATCGCTGCCGTACATTTTTGGTTTCCACCAACTTGTCAGAAATTTCACGATACAAAACAGGGTTGGTGAATTTCAAAGACAAATCCTCCATCTCTGTTTTGATGGCATTCAAACCCAGTCGGTGGGCAAGGGGCGCATAAATAAACAGGGTTTCCGATGCGATTTTGAGTTTGGTGTTTTCTGAAACGGAACCCAGCGTGCGCATGTTGTGCAATCGGTCACACAACTTGATCAGGATCACCTTAAGGTCATCGCCCAGGGTGAGGAGCATTTTTTTGAAATTCTCCGCCTGTATGCTGTGATCTTTGTCGACGTTTTCGAATACCGTAGAAATTTTTGTGAGCCCATCGATGATGTTGGCCACATCTTTTCCGAATCGATGTTCGATGTCTTCCAGGGTGATATCCGTATCCTCAACCACATCGTGGAGTAGGGCACAGACCACGGAAGTTACCCCCAAACCCAATTCGGTAACAGCGATTTCTGCAACCGCCAACGGATGGAAAATATAGGGTTCGCCGCTTTTTCTTACAGTGCCTTCGTGCGCTCTGGCCGCCATGTCGAATGCATCGCGAACCAGTTTGATTTTGTCTTTGGATAGGTTTTTACCGAGGCTGCGCAACAGAAGTTTGTATCGCTTGAGCAATTCAGCGCGATAGGCTTCATAAACGGGGCCTTGTAATAACGCCATTATTGGTTCAACGCAGCAAAGTGTTTGAAGAATTGCGGAATGGTTTCAATGCCCTTGAAATAGTTGAAGATGCCATAATGCTCATTGGGTGAGTGGATGGCATCAGAATCCAAGCCAAAGCCCATTAACACGGTTTTGGTTTGCAATTCCTTCTCAAACAACGCAACAATGGGAATACTTCCACCGCCACGGGTAGGGATAGGCTCTACGCCAAAGGTTTCTTTCATGGCCAATGCCGCCGCTTTGTAGGGAATAGAATCGGTGGGCGTTACCACTGGCTCTCCACCATGGTGAGGTGTAACTTTCACTTTTACTCCAGCCGGGGCGATGCTCTCGAAATGCTTTTGGAACAATTCGGTGATTTCGTCGCTGATTTGGTTGGGCACCAATCGCATAGAAATTTTCGCATACGCCTTGCTTGGCAATACGGTCTTTGCGCCTTCACCGATGTATCCTCCCCAAATGCCGTTTACATCCAAGGTTGGTCGGATACCCGTGCGCTCAATGGTAGAAAATCCTTTTTCTCCAAGCACATCGTCGATGTCCAAGTGTTTTTTATAGTCGTTCAAATCGAAAGGAATCTTGCCCATCGCCTCGCGGTCAGCCGCAGAAACTTCCAATACTTTGTCGTAGAATCCAGGGATGGTGATGTGACGGTTTTCGTCGTGCAAGCTTGCAATCATGGTACACAAAGCATTGATTGGGTTCGCCACGGCACCGCCATAAACCCCGGAGTGCAAATCAATGCGTGGACCTGTAACTTCCACCTCTACATAACTCAGTCCGCGCAACCCTACGTCGATACTGGGAATATCGTTGGCAATCAATGCTGTATCAGAAATCAAAATAACATCGGCTTTGAGTTTGTCGCGGTTCGATTTACAGTAGGTGCCCAAATTATTGGATCCCACTTCTTCTTCACCTTCGATCATGAATTTAACGTTACAAGCCAATGCCTGAGTCTGCATCATGGTTTCGAATGCCTTCACGTGCATGAAAAACTGTCCTTTATCGTCGCATGCACCACGTGCATAAATCTTGCCATCGCGAACGGTGGGTTCGAATGGTGGCGTATCCCACAATTCATTGGGAACGCTGGGTTGTACATCGTAGTGACCGTAGACCAACACTGTAGGCAAATTGGGGTCGATGATTTTCTCCCCGTATACAATGGGGTAGCCCGCGGTTTCTTCCAAAACCACATTGTCGGCACCTACTTTGCGCAAGTGGTCAGCCACTGTTTCAGCACATTTGCGCACATCGCCTGCGAATGCTGGGTCTGCGCTGATGCTGGGTATACGTAACAAGTCGAATAACTCATTGAGAAAACGGTCTTTGTTCTGTTCGATGTATTGATTTACTGACATACCCGCAATTTACAAAGCATTTTTTGCTTAGACCGCATCCCACTGGGGCAAAACTGAAAAATATTGGCGAAGGAGTCATCGCCTTGCTCTGTTGCGATTATTGTATCTTTGCAGTAATCTTCATCTCATGGAAACCAACACCGCGCAAGCCGTTCAAGAGCACAGCAAAGAAAAATTCAAACAGGAACTTTTTGTTTGGGAGATTATTATGTCGGTGGTAGTTTTTGCGGCCATTTTTTTCGCCTTAAAAGCGTTCAAAAAGCACGAAGAAAAGGCCAAAGAGCACAACAAAAAATACAATACAGGCGAGTAAAATCGCGACTTGAAAGCGCGTAGGGCAGCGCTAAAGCCGTTCTTGTCGGCAATTAAACCGAAACCGTTTTGATGTCGCCCTCTACAACCAATCTTCCCAAAGTCTTGGCTTTTACGTCCTCAATGCTCACCCCTGGGGCAATCTCCTTGAGTTCAAATCCACGCTCGGTGATGTCGAAAACCCCCAATTCAGTCACCACTTTTTTCACGCAGCCCAGACCCGTAATTGGCAGAGAGCACTGAGGCAATAATTTGCTTTCGCCGGCCTTGTTTGTGTGTTGCATGGCCACAATGATGTTCTTGGCAGAAGCCACCAAATCCATGGCGCCGCCCATCCCCTTGACCATTTTTCCTGGAATTTTCCAGTTGGCGATATCGCCATTGTCGCTCACTTCCATGGCCCCAAGGACCGTAAGATCTACTTTGCCCGCACGGATCATTCCGAAGCTGGTAGCGCTATCAAATATGCTGGCGCCACTGACCATGGTCACCGTTTGCTTGCCTGCATTGATCAAATCGGGATCTTCTTCGCCCTCAAACGGAAAAGCACCCATGCCCAACAACCCATTTTCGGATTGTAAAACCACTTCCATGCCCTCGGGAATGTAATTGGCCACCAAGGTTGGGATGCCGATTCCTAAGTTTACATAATACCCATCGCGCAATTCCTGGGCGATTCGCTTCGCAATTCCAAATTTGTCTAGCATGCCGCGCAAAAATACGAATTTTTCAAGGCGATGTTGCGGAATTTCACCGCCGTTAGAACGACCATCCCCGCAATATCTTGGGGTCGGCCCATTTCTTCGCTCGGTCGTATAGTGCTTTGGCCCGGTCTTTTTGTCCCACAGTGATGTACAGATCTATCAAACTCAACGTTGCTTGTGACTCAGGGTTGAGCGATAGGGCTTTTTCATAGGTGGTGATGGCCATTTTCCATTGGTTTTCATGGTAATAACAATACCCCAAATTCAGCAATAGTCCTTCGTGTTTGGGTTGGTGTTTCAATCCCTGTAAGATGAGTGGCTTGGCTTCTTCGGTTCGGTTCGCCTTGACCAGGGCAAGGGTGTATTCCGACAAGAAATCTGTATTCAATGGCATCGCCTCGTGCGCACCGCGGTAATGCTTGATGGCTTTTTCTTTGCTGTTTTTCTGGTTGGTTGGTGCCGTTGCCGTTGATTTGTCATAGGCCACGCCCATGCGGTATTGCGTCCATGCTTCGCGGCTCAGTGCTTCTCTTTGGTCTTCGTTGGCTCCATTTTCCCAAAGGGCTATCATATCGCCATAGGCTTGTTGGTTGTAGAAGTAATGGATTTGGGCTTCCAAGGAGATGGCCTTTAGGCCCGATTCCTCCTGCCCATTGTGGCTGTTTAATAGTCGTTGCGCCTCCTTCATGTAGAGTGCGTTGGCATCAAACTTTTCGAAATAGGTGATGTAGGCTTGGAACAATTCCGCGGATTCCGGGGTGGGGTTGTTCACCGCATGGAGTCCGGTTGGCTGTGCCCCAGTTTTTTTGCTGGCCGATGTTTTGGTCGGATTCAAGGCAGTGGTTCTTGAAATGTAATGGTCGTGAATGCTCACGTGCGGTATGTCTCTGGTATCGCTGCTGGGCATGTGACAATTTACGCAACTGCGATTTCCTTGCATTGCCGTGGTTAGTCTGCAGCCCTCGAATCGACTCTTTTTGGTCTTGGGTTGATGGCAGCCAACGCAAGTTTGATTGAACCGCTCTTGGTTCGTCTTTTTCACACTCACATGCGGATTGTGGCAGTTGATGCATGTGAAATTGATGTTGGCGTTGTATTTATTGAGGTCGCCTTTGTTGGATCCCTTGAAACAGGCGCTCATCTGGAATCGTTCGGCGTGACCGGCCATCACGAAAGCGGCATAGCCCTTGTAGGTGGGCATATATACAGTAAACACGGAATCTAAGTGCATTCCAGGCCGAAAATCGGTGAACTTTTTCCCTGGTTTGAGCACATTGTTGCCCTGAAGGTGGCAGCGCTGACAGATATCTACCTGCAATTTCCATGGGAGTCGTTTTGGATTTACGATGGACCAGTCGGTGTGCTTACGGGTATCGACAATTTGTCCGTTCGATTTCTCTTGTACATGGATGGATCCTGGGCCATGGCATCGCTCACAATCAATACCCAACGGCAGTTTTTGAAAGACATTCACCGACCCGTCCTTGGTTTTGGGCATGCCGGTGTGACAGCTCATGCATTCGATGTCGATTTTTCGGTTAAAACGCGTATTGAACTCCTCATAACCCGGGGGCAAATCCCAGATTCCTTTTTGGGTGTAGAAGGTGAGGGGCGCTTGGAACAAATGTTCTCCGTCTGTCCAGAAATGGCTGTTGGTATGCTGTCCGCTGCCTACGATGTGGGTGATTTTTTCCCGACGATTGTGCAGGGTATCGCGACCGAGTAATCGAAACTCCTGAATGTACAGGGTGTTGTTTTGCCAATAGGGGTAATAATAAAGGTCTAATTTTTTGTCGTAAACGGGTTTTACGTTGGTGAAATCGGCCTTTGAATATTGTCTTTCGGCTTTGTGGAAACTCATGCCCATGCCGGTCTCGATGAAGGTGGCATGTTTGTCGGAGTGACATCCTTTGCAAGCGTTTATGCCCACATAGGTGGCAGAATCGCCCAAATTGCGGAAGGTGGGTTCGGGTTTGGGCGCTTTACAATGGACAATGGTTCCTAAGATCACTGCAACCGCGGTGATGGCAACCAGGGCAATCCAATGGCGCGCAGTAATCACAGAATCAAGTTTAACTGCCGAATTGGGCTTGCCAATCCATTACCCCGCCTATGAGGTTTCTTACGTTGGTGAAGCCACTTTGGGTAAGGAACATTTTGGCAGTGCCACTGCGGGCGCCGCTGCGACAGTGTACAATCACTTCTTCATCTCTCAGGGTTTCAAGATCTTCCAATTTGCCGGGCAAAGTACCCAGGGGAATGAGTTCGCCACCGAGGTTGAATTCATCGTATTCAAACTGTTCGCGAACATCGATGAGGTTGATTTTTTCGCCTGCATCGAGGCGTTTTTTTAATTCAATGACGGAAATGTCTGTGCTCATATCTTGATAAAGTGGTTGAATGTGATTTGATGGTTTTTGCCAATGCAGCGCAAATAATAGTGCCCTGGCATCAAATCACCCACAAATATACGATTTGAGAAATCAGCCTGTAAGCATAGTTTGCCCGAAATATCCCAAATTTCAATTTTAGAGCCTTCTGAATAATTTCCATTCAAATGAATGTACTCCTTGCATGGGTTCGGATACAGAGCCAATGTGGATTTTGCAATCTTTGGAGCGCTGAACGCGTATTCAATTCTCTCCCCAAACAACAAGCGAATCATGGGTGTTCCTTTGGCATCGCTCCCGGCAAATTCCCAACTGCCCAGCAAATTGCTGTATAAATGCGGGTTGGCTTGATCCTTTCCCTGGTAACGATAGTTGTTGTCGTACCCGATGTTCAGAACATAAGGCATCTGCTGCAACCAGCCAACGTAATATTTTCCGGCGGGCAAATAGATTGCTGAGTCGAAGAAAATGTAGGAGAATCCGTTGATAGAATCGGAGTAAATGGGACGTGCCATGGAAACTTCGTAAACCAATTTGTCTTGGTTATCGGGTCTTCCAATTGGACTAATCTCTTTCCAGATACGCAATTTGAAGCTTCTGGCACTAACATCGGTCAAGCTTTGGTTGAAATAGACAGCCAGTCCTCGGAGAGAATCAGATTTGATGACATTGAAATCCATGGCAAATTGGCCTTTCAAATTGCCCAAGAAAGCGTAGTCTAGGCCAAATCCACCTTCAGCACTGCCATCGTCATAAGAATACCAAGGCATTACGGTGTGGGTTTGGGTGATGGTGTTGTTGTTGGTTTCCGCGTTGTAGTTGTCAGGTGTAATGTCGTCGCTCTGGGGATTTACGCTGTAAATGTATTTCAATTTCGGGGTAGAGGTGCTGAGCGAATCAAACAGCAAGCTCTCGTATTTTTCGGTGGTGTCACCGTTGGCTTTCAGGTTTCGGGTACTGGCGGTGAATGGTTTGAGGTAAACTTGTTTGTTGTACTGGTTGAAAATACTCATCTGAAAGCGCGTTTGAACGGCGATGCTGTTGAGATTTTTGGCCACCATACTGGGCCCCATGCCACGAATGCTGTTGTTGTAGCGGTAGTGTGAGAAAGGCACGTTGGTGTAGTCCATGAACAATCCGGTCGACACTTGACTTAGTCCCACATCTTGGATCGATTTTTCGCCGGTTTTCCGATTTTTTTCGATTCTGATGTAATCGATGTGCCAATGGTTCAAATTTCCAGTGGCTTTGGTGAAATTGACAAATCGAAATTGGAAGTTGGGGATGAGGTAATCGTAGTGGGCTATGGCCACAAAATACTCGCGGAAATCACCCACAAATCCGCCGGCAACGCCCCAAGTTTTCACCCACTCATTTCGAATGTTTTTGAAGTAAAGGAATAAGCTATCTTCAACTTCTGGCGCATCGCCAATGCCCTGGCGTTGAACAAAGAAACTCAAGTAAATGGAGTCGGTGGGTTTGTAGTTGATGGTTTGGCTGCCCACCCGCTTGAATTGCAAATTGATGGGTTGAGATGTTAGACTGTCGGCATAAACCATGTTTCGCTTGTCTAAGGTTTGATAGGGATTGCCCTGGGCATTCAGATGGTCAAACGTGGCAACACCGAAATTGGGCGCTTTTTTTGGGAAGGAATTGTTCACCCAAACGAGGTTGTCTGCCCATCTCGCCTCTTTGGGATATCCAGATTCATGCACAAAATCTTCAAAAAATGGGAGCGACAAAGTGTCTGAAATGCCCCACGCAATGGGATTGGCTTTTGGAAAATCTTGTTGAACGATGGGACGGTGAACAAGGGGTTGTAAGCGCACAAAAGGCTGCGCGTTTGTTAGGCCAACAAACAGCAGAACCAAAGCAAAAAGGATACTCCTAACGCGCATATCAAAAATCGTAAAATTCACTGCGAGCAGTTTTTTGCTCATTTCGTGACTTTCAACGTGCTAAATTAACGAAAAAATAGCAACAATATTTTGGGTGTAGGCGAATGAATGACAGAAGTATAACACTATTGTGAATCTTCAGTGACATCCACCGGGTCCTCAACGGC
>JBJTNN010000125.1:0-5788 GCA_046074125.1 Bacteroidota bacterium | reverse complement strand
ACCGATTGCGGATCAGAAAAGGCAATGAGGCCGGTTTCGGGCAGCGGGTTGATGGAAATGATGGTGGCCCCATTCTCCTTGGCCTTTTGCAAGGCGCTGAGCATGCGGGGGTGGTTGGTGCCAGGATTTTGGCCGATGATGAGGATGGCTTCGGCTTTGTAAAAATCTTCCAATTTCACCGAGCCTTTGCCGATACCCACGCTTTCGTTGAGGGCTACACCGCTCGATTCGTGACACATGTTTGAGCAATCGGGCAGGTTATTGGTGCCGTATTCGCGGGCAAAAAGTTGGTACAGGAACGCAGCTTCGTTCGATGTGCGACCGCTGGTATAAAATACCGCTTCGTTGGGCGATTGGAGTTTGTTGAGGTGGTGGGCGATTTTGCCAAAGGCATCGTCCCAACTCAAAGGGGTATAGTGCGATGCGCCCTCCGCGAGGTACATCGGTTGGGCAATTCTTCCTTTTTTCCCGATTTCGTAATCGTTAAGGAGCGATAATTCTGCTACACTGTTTTGGGCGAAAAAATCGGGGGTTAAACGCTTGGTGGTGGCTTCGTCGGCCGCGGCTTTGGCCCCGTTTTCACAGTACTCTCCGATGGGCGAACGTTCATCGTCGGGGTCGGGCCAGGCACAACTTGGACAGTCGAATCCGCCTTTTTGATTGAGCGCGAAGAGGGCTTTGGCACCGCGGGCGGGGTTCATTTCCTTGAGCACGTGCTGAACGGCCACTTTCACACCGGTTAGTCCGGCTGCCGAACCGCTGGGCTTATGTAATCTCAAGTTGAGCAGTTCCTCAGGGGTTTCTGCGTGAACTTGGGTGGTTGGAGAATCGTGCGTGGTTTTTGGGTTTCCGTTCTTCGATGCCATGGCTGCTGTAAAATCACTACTGTGAAATCAAAAGTACAAAATTGTCCATGATTCGCGGCAATCCTTTTGCTATCCGAGGTAATCCTTTTCCACGATGAGGGTGAGTGTGCGATTGTTTGGATGGATAATGGGGTATGTAAGGCTGGTTTCGCGGGAGGATATCCACTGATGGAGATCGATCTTATTTACGCGAATGATGATGCTACCGTCCATGAAACTTACGGCAGATTCAGGGGTGGTGGGTTCATCACAAGGTTGAAGTACAAAAGAAATTTCGTCCTTGGCCAGTGGCAGCGATAACGACAATACATCCTCGTTGAGGAGGGACTTCAAATCTTCGTTAGAGAGTCGAATGCGCAATGTGTTTTCCGTAATGCGGATTTTCATGTAGGGTTGATTTTCACAATTTGATGATTTTCGAGATGTGTGATTTTCGCAATGTAATGATTTTCAAGATCTGTGATTTTAAGATATGGTGATTTTTAGGATTTAGTTATTTTTAGGATGAGTTGACGTTAATCCGATGAGGATGAGTGTAAATATTGCATTTATCACCGCGAAGAAACCCAACCAAAGTGATACCCATGTCTTCGGCAAGGTCGATGGCCAAGCTGGATGGGGCACCCACCGCGGCAATGAATCGGATGCCTGCCATGGCCGCTTTCTGGACCAACTCAAAGGAAATTCTGCCGCTCAATAATAGGATGTGTTCGCTCAAGGGAATGGAGGGTACTGTGGCGGCCGTTCTTGTTGTTATTTCTGGTTCTCTAATAGTGACATTTTGGAAAGTACTTTTTTTCAAAGTTGCGTTAAGTTCACAAATGGCGGACGATTCAATGCCGTTGTTGGAAAAAGGCACTTTGGGAAGTTCACAAATGGCGGACGATTCAATGCCGTTGTTGGAAAAAGGCACTTCAGAAAGTTCACAATTGGCGGCCGATGTAAAATGGGTGTTTGACACAGGTACTTCAGGAAGTTCACTTTCAGTGAACAATTCCGAATTATCTTCCAATAAAGTGGCTCTTGCAAGGCGATCCGCCGCGATAGATTGCTTAGAATCGGCATTTACTTCACAAATGGCGGACGATTCAATACTGTCGTTGGAAAAAGGCACTTTGGGAAGTTCACAATTGGCGGACAATTCAATGCCGTTGTTGGAAAAAGGTACTTCAGGAAGTTCACAATTGGCGGACGATGTAAAATGGGTGTTTGAAATAGGTACTTCAGAATGTTCACTTTCGGAGAACAATTCCGAATTATCTTCCAATAAAGTGGCTCTTGCAAGGCGATCCGCCGCGATAGATAGCTTAGAATCGGCATTTACTTCACAAATGGCGGACGATTCAATACTGTCGTTGGAAAAAGGTACTTTAGGAAGTTCACAAATGGCGGACGATTCAATGCTATTGTTGGAAAAAGGTACTTTAGGAAGTTCACAAATGGCGGCCGATTCAATGCCGTTATTGGAAAAAGGCACTTCAGGAAGTTCACCTACAGGGTTCAAAGGATCACTAGCATTCAGTTTATCAGACAAAGGCAAGCCATTTTCTGTGTGCAACAAAAAATAACCGATTAATTTATCCAAAGCATTGTGTCGACCTACGTCTTCCGCTGAATGGATGAGTTTTCCTTGAAGATCAAACAACGCACAGCCATGAATGCCCCCGGTTTGCTGAAAATTTGCTTGTTGCGCTCTCAAAGAATCGGGGAGGGAGTAAATCGTACTGGGCGATACTTTCCAATGGGTTTTGGGCAATTCTACCCAGCAATGTTGCTGCACGGCATCCATGGATGCTTTGCCGCATACGCCACAGCTCGAAGTGGTGTAAAAATGTCGTTCAAGTTTGGAAAGGTCCAATGAAATATTGGGGTCGATTTCTAGACATATTCGATTTCCGTTGGGGTCGGTATCGGCATGGAAGGATTGGATATCGCTACCATTCCGAATAATCCCTTCGGTGTATAGAAATCCTGTGGCTAGGGCGAGATCATTGCCCGGGGTTCGCATCGTTATGGAGATGGATTTGGGCGTTGCTTGTCCATCTATGAGCAACTGTATTTCCAGCGGCTCCTCCACCGACACGAAATCGTGTTCAAGGCGAGAAATTTGGCCTTGAAGTCGGTGAATCTCAGTGGGTGATATGCTGAATTTATCGGCCATGGGTTGTTTCTTAGAACTTGGGTGTGCGATGAACGGCAATTGAATTCACGGTCGCATGTGTCGTTGTCTCGAATGCATCGAAGATTGCTTAAAAATCAAAACTTCTCAATGCTTCCAAGTTTGAATTATCCGTTGGCAAGATACAAGGATTGTTGGCTTCTACAAATTGTCGCAGTGATGAATTGGTCTGGGCAAATTCGAGGAGCCCCATGAGGATGGGTTTGGGGTAGTACGCTGCAAGGGGTTCGATGAATCCCGTGATGTGGTTTTGATAGCTGCAAATGCGCCCTTGGGTTTGTCCCACCGCCAACAACTTTCCCAATGCCTCTTCCGTCATGTTGCGGTAATCGCAACCGATGATTAGGAGTCCGTCTGTGTTTGCATCGAACGGACTATTCCTCTGGCTGTCTACAGTGTGAGTTGCGCCATCGTTGGCGAGTTGCAGGTCACTAAGGGTCGAGGATTGGTTAACAGAACCGAGCGGCTGCTGTCCAGAGGCTAGGGGTTGATTGACTGAATTGACTGATCGGATGACTTGGTTATCAAGGGTGAAGGATTGATTGACTGAATTGAGTGATTGGATGACTTGGTGATCCGGGATGAAGGATTGATTGACGGCATTAAGTGATCGGATGTCTTCGGTATCTCGTAATAAGGATTGGGTAACAGATCCGAGTGGCTGGTCGCGAGAAGGCAGGGGCTGGCTGACTGAGACATAACTTAAATAAGAAAGGATGCCCGTCATTGGGCCTTTTTCACGGAATTCAGCACGGTCGAATACCGCAGTGATATTGGACTCGGCATGCTCATGGCTACTGAACAGGCCCTGTTCTTCTCTACAACTCACATAAACCGCCTCACAAAATTTCAATAAAAGCTCGGCCATGTGTAAATAGGCGGGTTTACCGTCAATTGTGATCAGCGATTTGTCGCTGCCCATCCGTCGGCTCTCGCCCCCCGCCAATACCAAGCCGTGAATCATCGATATTTTTCAGGTTGAGAATTACTTGGTGGCAGCGTCGGCTTTCGCCTTGGCTTGTTTGATCATTTCGTCGGTTCGGTTTTTCGCAGCAAGTTCGACTTGGTCGGCTTTATCATTCACCGAAGATTCCCATTTATCGGCTTTTTGGTTTCCGCTCGACTCAGTTTGATCTGCCAATTTATACCCTTCGGTTTTGGCTGCACTGGCTTTTTTCTCGGCTTCCTTCAGCAACTTGTCGGCGGCGGCTTTGGCCAATTTTTTCTGGATGGGATCTTTTGCTGCCGCCACCAAAGCGTCTGCTTCCTTTTTGGCTTTGTCCATGGCAAAGTCATAGGCTTTATCGGTCTCTACTCTTTGTTTCTGTGCCAATTCCTTGGCTTCAGTGCGCATTTTGTCGGCCGTTTCTTTGCCATTACTCCTCATTAAATCCGCTTTTTCTTTGGCTTGTTTTAAAATCTCGGCCACCTCTTTGTTTAGTGCATCAAAGGCTTTGTCTTTCAATTGGGTAACTACGGGAGCCGCCGCCTCCTTCAATGCGCCTTTCCAACCCACGGTAAACTTGGGATTTTTCATGTCCCCGGTGATTGTGTATGGCAACTTACGACCCTTGGCGGTCAGTGTTCCTCCCAAATGCAGTTGTTTATTCAAATCCACAAATCCCCCTAATTTCATTTGTCCTTCCTTGGGCAAACCAAACGCAATAGAGTCTTTCAGTTTAAACTGCCCATTCTCTATGAGGAATCCGGCTTTCGTGGGTTTCAAGGCCAATTTGTCGTTGGAGCCCCATTGAAGTTGTTTGGCCGCCTCGCCCATCCACGAAGGAACATCCAAATTCCCACTGAATAAATTGAATAAGCCACCTGCGGTTAATGTACCCAAATCCATGTCCATGTTGGGCTTTAACATCATCCCCATTTGTGTTTCGATATTTGCCAATCCCTGAATGCGGCCTACAATTGGGGCAAACTCCTTCACCAATGTAAGCGTCGTAGCCAAATTCGCGGGGTTCACATTCAAAATATTGAATCCCCCTTTTACCGTTGGTTTGCCACCCATTGGATAGGAATAATTCAAGGCCGACAATTCAACCCGTGCACCAAAAATTGAAGCGGCCAATGGATCCACCGTGATTTCACCATTTTTTACCAAAGCCTTGGCGGTGGCCTGTTGCAAATCATAGTCCTCGTAAAGCAATTGTCCAACGTTGAGGTTAAACATCAAATCCAAATTTTCTGGGATTCGGGGGGCGGTGCTTTCACCCGATGCTTGGGTGTTTTGAGCGGTCGACGATCCTTTGGCATCCGCGTTCGCCTCACTGCTTTTGGCAGAGGGAGCAGCCGGTGAACTGGCCGACATCCAAGCCATCCACTCATTCAAGTCCATTCGGTTGCTGTTGATGACCAACTGACCTTGTAAAGTTTCATTGCTCAAATAATAACCCAACATATTTTGGAGTTTCCCGTTGATGTTCATGGCCGATTTTCCAAATTGCAGCTGGTTCACTGTAATGTTGAAATCGGAAGGACTCACGCCCATGTCTAACTGCTGCAATTTTAATGGCAGAGTAGTGGGTGAGGTGTAGGCAATATGTTTCAGGGCGATACTGCCGCCGGCTTTTAAATCGTTGTATTGTTCTTTGGCAATGGCGCTGTAATGTCCATCAAAATTGAAATGTGCATCAACCTCTCCGGCAACCGAAGTGCCCGATTCTAGAGGCATCAATTGCTTCCATTTGTCTAAATGCAAATTGATATCCACTTTGCCGTTGGCGTATGGATT
>JBJTNN010000124.1:0-3870 GCA_046074125.1 Bacteroidota bacterium | reverse complement strand
TACAAGGAAAAGGTGTTGCGGATTCGGGGTCGGTTGGTTACCGCCACCGACAGTGGGGCTTGGATCTATCAGCACTTCAAAAAACGGGTGGCTTATGTTCCTTACACCAAGACCGCGCTGGTAAAAAGTGGCAGTTCAACCGGCAGAACCATGTATTTGGCGGTAATGCCCGTGGTTGCGGAGATTGCTACATGGGCGGCTTTGGATGCGGCTGAAGCGGATGTGTATGGGAGTGGAAAAGGGCTTATTGGGGCGTCCATTGTGTTTTTAACCGGTGCAACAGACTTTTTCCTTTGGATGGATTACATGGACAAAAAATCCCACAGTCCGTTGTGTCTAATGTTTATCAACGGTTCACCATCGAAGGGGCGGTTGTACAAACATTACGCGGAAGGGGGCATCGCCCAACGTTCCAAGGACTTTGTGGAAGTGATGTTTAGCGAGGTGAATTTTTTTCCCCGTACCTATGTGAGAAAAACTTCGGTGGATCCCCGGTATTTTCCTGCGTCGCTGCAGCTACCCGCATTGAGTAATTAATCCCTTATTTTTGAGAAGTCATCATGAAAAAAATTGATCATCGTTTACTCCGTATAAAGCAATCCCTTTTCTCACTGTTTGTCTTTGGTATAATTTCCCATCCATCGGCGATGCAAGCCCAAAACGCCGGGGATACCCTTCGGGTGAAAACCTTTCACTATGCCACCAACAACCGAGATACCCTCGTCAATTTTCCTGATGGCAAATTGGAGTACGAAAAGATCATTTTGCGCTATGCCATGCGCTGTAAAAATGGCTTAATATCCGACGGATCCAACAGAAACAAAGGCTGTGGCGAGTGGGATTATTCTTGCAACACCTTCTTGGTGGATTCTTCCAAAGTGGAGGTCATTCCGCAAACGGCCCCCAAATTTGTGGTGTCGAACTTTGCGGGAAATCAGTTTTCCTATACCTCAACGCCCGTTTACGATTACTATGATTACACGGTAAAACAGGTGTCGGTGAGTGCAAAAACCAATGCGGCGAGTTACGCGGTTGGACAAGCCACAAATAACATTTACGAAGGGCTCAATACCAGGCAAAATTCGGGTAAAACCCAGATTTTGTATCGTGCCCAAGAGCTCCTCAACGCAGGATTCACAGCCGGCGACATTCAAGGCATCGCGCTGAACGCACTAACCGCCGGAAAAGCCAATTTCCTTCGCGTGAGCATCCAACAAACCACCCTCAATCGACTGGATCCCAAAATCCCGATCACCTCTGGATTCACCGAAACGTATTACAATTCCTACGATTTTGTGGTTGGCAGCAATGAAATCGTATTCCATACGCCCTTTACCTGGGATGGCGTGAGTAACCTCCTCATTGAATTTACGCATACCAACAATACCCCTTCGCAGGGCGTTGTGCTTTCGGGTTATTCCGATACCGCCGATTGCATGCTTGTGGCCATCAACAACTATGCGGTAGATTTGGGTTCGAACGGACAAGTGAGTCTATTGGCGGATAGTTTTTCAACCATCAACAAAGAACTCTCTGTAGCATTTTGGGCCAAGGGCGATGCCGCAGCGCTGCCCACCAATACCTCTGTTTTATACGCTTGGAGTGCCGACCCCAATCAAAGGCAGTTGAACATTCATTTTCCATGGTCTGATGGTAATATTTACTTCGATTGTGGCTATGCCGCCGGTGGATTCGATCGAGTCAACAAAGCCGCGACCCCTGCCGAATATGAAGGCAGCTGGAACCATTGGGTATTTACCAAGAATAGCACCACGGGTGTGATGTCGATCTACCTCAATGGCACATTGTGGCTATCGGGTAGCAGCAAAAGCAAAGCCATCGCCATAAAAAACCTGCTTTTGGGCAGCGATCAAAATGGAGGCAACAATTACAAAGGGAAAATCAATCAACTCAGCGTTTGGAACAAAGTGTTGACCGCCGCTGAAATCAAGGATTGGATGTATAAAAATATCGATGGGTCGCACCCCAAATACGCCAATTTGGTGGGGTATTATTCCTTTCAGGAAGGTACTGGGTCAAACATCCAAAATAGGGTATCTACCCAAGTGTCGACCGGTAAAAACCTCGGCTGGACCTTCGACCGCGGCGATGAGCTCAACCGGAATTTCAATGCGTCTAGTGAGAAGCCACAAATCACCCTGCTCACAGGCAATTACAACCGAACCGTCACCAACATTGAGCAGCGTGATTCGGTTAAACGGTCGCCCAACGTTATCAACCGTTACCGCATCGAAGACAAATCAGCAGCGGGAATTGTAACCCACGATTTGTTGAAGATTGATAGCACTTTTGCCTCGTATGAAGCCCGGAAATCGATGGTTTATAAAGGGGAAACCGGTGTGTTGTTGGATTCCATTGCGGTGAAATCGGCAGGGGTGATAGATTTGGTGAAATTGAATTATTCACTGCGTTTTCCGTGGTACAATGAATTGGTATCGTTTGTAACGCCTTACGGCATCAACTTGGATTTGGGGATGGCCGGTAAGAGCTGGTATTTTGATATGACCGATTTTGCGCCGTTGTTGAAAGGGAAGAAGCGTTTGGTGGTGGCCATGGGCGGACAGAATCAGGAGCAAATGGAGATGGAGTTCCTGTTCATTGTGGGCAAGCCCGTACGATCGGTGTTGTCGATGAATCAATTGTGGCAGGGCGGTGCACGTTTGGGCGGTCCTGGCATAAGCAGTATATTGAATAACTCGGTGTTTGCTCCGGTGGATGTGCCTTTGATGTCGAGTGCGAAATCGTTTAAGTTGCGCTCTACCATTACCGGACATGGATCGGATGGGGAGTTTGAGCAGAATGGCGGACCGATAACGCACACGCTGAATGTGGCGGGCAATGCGATGAGTTGGAGTTCGGTGATGGATTGTTCGGTGAATCCGATGATTGCCCAGGGCGGTACTTGGTTGATTCCACGCCAGGGTTGGTGTCCGGGTTGGCGCTCTAAGTTGATGGAGCATGAAATCACGAAGTTTGTTACGCAGGGGAAGACAGAAACCATCGATTATGAAATTTCGCAACCCACCAAATCGGGCGATTATCGTTACATCGTGGCGCATCAATTGGTGGAGTATGGCGACATGAATTTCGATGCCGATGCACGCATTGTGGAGTTGTTAAGACCCACGGGCGACTTTGAATTTGCCAAGGCCAATCCCATGTGTTCTCAGCCGGCGGTATTGGTGCAGAATACGGGTAAATCGACGATTAAAACCATCAAATTCACCTATTGGATGAACGATGCATCGGTAAAACAAAGTTGGCATTGGGCCGGCAATTTGGCCTCGTTGGATACGGCAACCATTGTATTGCCTACTTGGGATCTGTGGGGGTATGGCATGAAAAATTCGGGCAACATTTTCCACTGCGAGGTGACTGAGGTGAACGGGGTAGCCGATGAGTATCCGTTGAATAGTCGGGTTCAAAGCGAGGTGACAATTCCGGATGTGTTGCCGGGCAATTTTAAGATTGAGTTTAGAACGAATAATTTCCCCACCGAGAATGCCTTTAAGTTGTTGGACGCCGATGGCAAGGTAGTTGTGAAAGACAGCTTCACCGTGGCCAATAAAACCAGCACCTATACATTGAACCTGAATGGGTGCTACAAATTGTTGGTGTATGATTACGGGTTGGATGGTTTGAACTGGTGGGCGAATACGGCTCAGGGTACCGGTGCGGTGCGATTGAGGAATGCGGCCACCAATGCCATTTTGAAGACGTTTATCGCTGATTTCGGTAGCTATTTTGAGTACAGTTTCACCACGAATTATGCGTTGCGTACTTCTGAACAGTCGCTAGAGCAGGCCGTGAATGTGTATCCCAATCCTGCCAGTGGACAGTTTTCGTTGG
>JBJTNN010000123.1:0-7541 GCA_046074125.1 Bacteroidota bacterium | reverse complement strand
TGCCTGGATTTGCGGATTCAGCATTTCCCTGTAAATATTTTTCAATCATCAAATTGGCAATGGGCGCTGCCCATGTAGCCCCATATCCACCATTTTCAACCAACACAGCAATGGCAATTTGGGGATTGTCTTTGGGTGCGAAAGCGATGTAAATGGAGTGATCTTTGCCGTGCGGGTTCTGCGCTGTTCCGGTCTTAGCACAAATTTCAATGCCTGGTAAGCCAGTGCCATTGGCCGTTCCGCCGGGTTTGGTGACTTCCGACATCCCTTCAATCACATACTGAAAATATTGAGGGTCAACGGTGGTGAACTTCTTGATCTTGTATTTTCTTTCCCAAGCAGTATCCTTATACCCTTCGATGCGTTTAACCAAGTGAGGAGAATAATACCAGCCGCGATTGGCTATGATGGCGGCAGTATTTGCCATTTGAAGGGGTGTCAACAGAATCTCACCCTGTCCGATACTCAACGATATTATGGTGCTACTTTTCCAACGATCACCGTGCCGACGGTCTAATTGTGAGACCGAGGGGATATTGCCTCGCGATTCACCCAACAAGTCAATGTTTAGAGGACTTCCGAGCCCAAAAGAACGAAGGTGTTTTTCTAAGGCCGCATAACCCACTTTTACATCGCCATATTTTGGATTGTCGATGATATCACGGAAAACTTGACAATAATAGCTGTTGCAAGAAATTCTGATAGAGCCTCTTAGGTCCAACGGTCCTCCGTGTGGGTGACAACCAACTCGAATGCTGCCCAATCGATACCCGCCGCCACAACCATGGGTGGTTTCGGGGGAGAGAACACCTTCTTGCATTGCAATGAGTGCCATCACAGTTTTAAAGGTTGATCCCGGTGGGTAAACCCCTTTAACTGCGCGGTTGTAGAGTGGTTTCTGAGGGTCCCGCAACAACGACTTGAATGTATTCGCCCGATCTTTACCCACCATGGTATTGGGGTCGTAGTCAGGGTTGTTGATGAACGCCAACACCTCGCCCGATGACGGTTCAATGGCCACAATACTACCTTTTTTTCCATTCAGTAGGGCCCTGCCGTATTCTTGTAAAACAAAGTCTAAACTACTGATAACATCCGGTCCGGCGGTTGCAGGGTAGTTGAATTGAGTATCCTTTACCACACCCCGTTCTGTGTAAGTACGGTCTTGCCAAACAGTTTTAATACCCTTAATGCCCCTAATTTGCTTTTCGTAAAAGCGCTCTAGTCCTGTAATGCCCACCAAATCGCCCGGTTGATAATATTCATCAGAAGCGAGAAGTTCTTCATCCGCCTCTCCCAAATAGCCCAATGCATGTGATAAGGTGGATGTGGCAAATTGCCTGTCGGTCCGTGATTCAATGAAAAATCCATCCAAACGATAGATGTTCTCCCGGAGTAGCGTGAATTGCTTGTTCGACAAGTTGGCATAGAACAGCGCAGAGTTGTTAAACGCGTTATTTTTTTGTCGCTTTTTAGCACGAACCCTGGCGTCTGCGATAAGCCCACGAACCGTGGGAAGATCTAATTCCAAAATGGAACAGAGCAGCCCAGTATCTAATTTTTCTATTTCATAGGGAAAAACCGATAAATCATACATTTGGGTGCTGTACACCATCAACTTTCCTTTTCGATCAAATACATTGCTCCTGGGAGGGTACAAAGTAATTTTGTTCAGGGCGTTGTTGATAGCCATGTTTTTGTATGGAACATCACCCAACTGCAAACTCGCAAGCCGCAAGGTATACGCCACAAATACAAAAAATATCAGCGCCAAAAATACCAGTTGTTTTGAACGATTCTTGTCCATCAAATCAGCGCTTACCCGTTAACAATCGAAATATCTGAATAAACAACACAGTGGCACAAGCACTGGTTAAACTTATCAATAAAATGGTCAAGATGGCCGACCACCGGAAATAATCAAATGTGAAGAACACCAAATGATGCAGGAACGACAATGAAAAAACATAGGTATAGTACCATTGCCAACCTTTATAATCTTCATGCATGGTGGTTAGGCCCTGCAATTGCATGCTGTTTTCATCCAAAAAATAGGCATCAATGTGATACTTGACGTAAACCAAGGTTACACAAGCGGCGGTATGCATCCCCATACTTCCACCGAAGGCATCGATCGTCATCCCGAAGAAGAAGGCCCCAATCAACATGCCAAATTTGTTCACCGAAATCGGAATGTTTAAAAACAACAAAATGTAAGGCATGGGCTTGATCCACCAAGCTATATTAACCTCCTGAAGGATGAACGTTTGCACCAATGCCAACAACAATCCCGAAACGATATATCTAGCGATTTCTATCATTGTTGTTTTCTTCGTTGTTGGCCGGAATGGCGTTATTCAAAACATCAAGCTCTTTTTGATGGATATTCTTAATCACGGTAACCACATCGAGCTGACCGAAATCCGTGGCGAGTTTTACCTTAATTCGATGGAAATTGGATTTTAAATTTGAACTGCTCGACACGATCGTACCAATGGGGATTCCAGCAGGAAAGAGTAGGGAATAGTTCGAAGTAAACAGCTGCATCCCATTTTTTACCTTGACAAAACGGTTGACCTCTTCCAAATCTACCACGGTAGGATCTTCGCCGTTCCATGAAATAACACCTTGACTTGTTTTCAAATCATAAAAATAGGGGGTTATTTCAAATTTTGAGTTCAATACAGACATGACCAACGAATAATGCTCAGCAGATTCTACCACAACCCCAACAATTCCCATGGGTGAAACTACCGACATATGACGTTTGATTCCATCTTTGAAACCCCTGTCCAATATGATAAAGTTGTTTTGGTTTTGTACGCTATTCCGAATTACCCGGGCTTGAATGTATTCGTATTTTACCAGATTTCCGGTTTTGTCGTCGGTATATGAACTATCTCGTTTGGGTGAATTAAATGTAAGGTTCCAATTCAATTGCTGTTTGAGCAACGTGTTTTCCGCGATAAGTTGCTGATTGACCTCTCTCAGGTTGAAGTAGGATTTCACATCCGACTTCCATTGGTCTAGTTGTCGATGGGCACCGAGTGCCTGGCCAAAATAAATACTGTGTTGGTAAAAGTGGTATCTAAAAATTTGGGTCACTGCGCTCAAAAGCAACAACGCAAACAATAGCGGGTGAGCTTGATTCCGTATCCAACGGAATATTACCAACATGGTTTATTCGATTAAGCGGTCATTAAGAATTTGAATCGGCCAATGTTCTTCAGTGCAGTACCCGTACCTCTCACTACCGCGCGCAATGGGTCCTCTGCAATGTGTACACGCAATTTGGTCTTCGCAGAAATGCGTTTGTCCAATCCACGAAGTAGGGCACCACCACCAGTAAGCCAAATGCCATTGGCCAATATATCTGCACTCAATTCTGGGGGCGATTGCTCAAGGGCTCTCAAAACAGCCTCCTCAACCTTCATGATGCTTTTGTCCAATGCACGTGCAATCTCACTGTAACTCACAATGATTTGCTTTGGAATGCCCGTCATCAAATCACGACCGAATACCGCGTAATCTTCTGGGGGCGTATCCAACTCTTGCAACGCCGAACCAATATGGATTTTAATTTTCTCTGCGGTGCGCTCTCCAATCAACAAATTGTGTTCGCGACGCATGTATTCCAAAATGTCCAAGTTGAACTCGTCTCCCGCAACCCGAATGCTCTCATCACAAACAATCCCTCCCAAGGCAATGATGGCGATCTCTGTAGTTCCACCGCCAATATCCACAATCATGTTTCCTTGAGGCTGCGTAACATCAATGCCGATACCTACAGCGGCAGCCATGGGCTCGTGTATCAAATACACCTCTTTGGCTCCGCTGCGCTCCGCCGAATCCTTAACCGCACGCTTTTCAACCTCGGTGATTCCGCTGGGAATACAAATAACCATCTTCAACTGAGGTGATATCCAACGCTGCTTTTGATTCATCATTTTGATCATGCCGCGAATCATGTGCTCAGCCGCCTGAAAATCAGCAATTACACCGTCTTTGAGTGGACGAATGGTCTTGATCCCCTCGTTTTCCTTACCAAACATTTGCATCGCATCTTTACCAATGGCAATTACATTGCCTGTATTTCGCTCAATGGCGATGATACTTGGTTCGTCAACAACTACCTTGTCTTTGTGGATGATGAGGGTGTTGGCTGTGCCGAGGTCGATGGCAAGTTCTTGGGTTAGAAAACTGAAAAAACTCATGGGTTTGTAGTGTGTTGCAAAATAAACACAAAACACAACATTTTGGTCAGGAATTTTCAGGAATTCGCTAAAAATTCCATGTCATACAAACATGATGTATCGGGGTGAGAATTTTTCCTTCTTTAAGGCCCCAAGCCACTTCATAGCGAATTGGCATTTTAAGTAGTACGGTCCTTGCACCCAAACCGGTCCCCGCAACCCATGGATTCCGTTTGGCATACACATCCATCAGCAAATTGGGTGTGTTGTAAGACTGTAGATTAAATGGATTAGAGTCGTCGGATGGGGTCCTTCCAACATACGCCGTGCCCACGTCCAAAAATGTGTATGTTTCGAAGCGTTTCAGTACTTCAGATTTGATGATGTCCTTAAAGATCAATTTGAAAGGAGAAATGCCCAGTTGTAAATTCATAACAGCCGAAGAATGACCCAATCGAACACCTGAATAAAAACCCCTAACATAACCGCCAATCAATCGATAGCCATCATCATCCACAGCGTTCGATTTCCGAATTGAAATGTCCCAGGGCGTCGGATTGATCCATCCTTGAGAGCCACCCAACCAATATTCATTCTGGACATCTCCCGCACTGCTGTTGAGTTGCACCTTTCCCTCAAAATGGAACACACCCCCCATCAATTTTTGCAATTGTACAGCCAGCTGGAAATCATAACACAAACCCATAAATCCATATCCTCTCAAGTATTGGGATCCCGATTTGATCCACGTTGTGTACCCGGTGATTCCAGTTTTGCCCCAAATTTCGCCATGATAACGGCGCTGCCTGTTGGAGTTGCTGCCATTGAATCCGTAGTGCGCTCGCAAGGTTACATTATTGCTCTTGAAAGTTTCATGACGCAACGAGCCAGGAATTGGGCTGTTTATGCGCTGAAAAGACTCATCTCGTTGAATATTCAAATCTATCGACAGGGTTAAGTCGCGCTGATAGGTTCGAGACAGCCCCACGGTGAATTTGTTGCCCGAAATCTTCCTGATATAGCCTTCTGTCGGACTATAATCTCGGCTCCGATGATAATAGTTTTGGTGGATTGTCCAACGGTTCAACTTCCAGTCTTGCTCCAATCGAATGGCCATTCTCGATAGCGGTAAATTGGACAATAATCCCAATTTTATTTGGTGATTGAATCGAGGATTGCGCAAATAAAAACGCAATTCAGGGGTCAAGGGGTGATTGTAAAATTTGTTTGGATTGAAATTCGCAGGCATCGGGAATGCCAAGGGCTCCTCATTGCTCAAAAACAATCCCCCGCGTTCCAAAATCATGGCGCTTTTGGTCCTACAGTGCACAAAAGAGCCTGGCTTATAGAGGTTTGTTTGACTGCTACTGCGCAATTTCCCCAAGTCTTTGCGTGGGAAAGGCGATAAGTAAACCCATGTATCGGCAATCATTGGTGATATCGTGAGCGCCTGGGTAGTGCTTCCGTTAGTCGCGTTTGTTGTATCGTCCTGGGTTGGGGATTTTCGCATCATTTCTCTGATTTCCAGCGACGATAAATCACCACTTTCTAATCGCCTGAAATGCGCATGGTTGTCCTTAAAGCTCACTTCCAAGATGCCATTTTCTGTCCGATCGTTTTTTAATTGATACTGCCTTGCATACCCGCCAGTTAGGGGAATCTTCCACCTAAGTACCACGGAGTCTGTGATTTTTGAAAAATTCACATACCACTGATTTTCTTTGGATTGCAAATAGCTAATTAAATGATCACTTTCAATGATTAAATCTTTGATTACGTCACCAATAAACAGGGTGTCTGTCCAAATGATTTCAGTATTCACACCATAATTCTTCACCAATTGAATGAAATATTGATCTCGCCCAAAGGGCTTTCTAATCAAGTGGTAGTCCGTGTTGGGTTGATTTCTTTTGGCTGTATCCAAAGGATGTCGCTCTAAATCGTTAGCCATTCGATTGAACAAAAGTTCTTCCAGTTGTAATTCGATGTGATGATTTCCAGAATCGCTCAATTCATTCAAATAAAACGCCGCTTCAGCGATCAATTTCGCATGTTGCTCTTTGTAAATCAAACGATTGTCTAAATGCGTTTCGTTGAGAGATTCAATGCACCAATATTCTTGATCGGGAATGTACAATTGAATCAAATAGGTATTGGATGGATGAAGTTCTATTAGGTTGAGTACGGGTGAATTGGCCGAATGACGGGTCAACGGAAATTCATCAACTTCACGCTCAAAACGCCTGGCGTCAAGCGCATTCTTCGACTCCCCATACCAGTCGGAAAAATCTTGGCCCGTCAAATATTCTATCGCTGAGGCAGCTTGACCTGTGTATTTTACAACAAACCAAAAGTTCGTAATGGCCGATGTGCCATAAGCCTGAATCCATTGTTTCCAGACGAATCGACCAAAAACCTGAGCAGAGAGTGGTGTGATTTGATTGGGGTATTTGAATGCCGATTTATCGCGGAAATACTGGAATTCATCTTGGGCAGAAATGTTCCAACCGTTTGCCCAATACGCGCACAAACCCTGGGAAATCCAAGTAGGAAAGTGGTGGTAGCCCGATTGGGTCATTTTTTGTCTCACACTGCTTCCGTTGAGAAATTCGTTGAGTGTCATGTGCGCTATCACATACCGGAGTTGAATGCGTATTTTATTGAATTCAGTGCCTACATAAATCGGGTAATGGTTGCTTGAAACCCCTTGGAAATCCGATAAAAATCGTTCCGTCCAAATGCTGTGTGATTGGAGCGCAACTTGATATTCCTGAACATCGAAGAATAATCGCAAATGCAATTGCCCCGTGAGTTTATAACCCAATACTCGCTCAAACTCCATCAAATCGGTAGAAACCATTTGAAAAATGGAATCCAATTGCGCCCTGTCTGTATTGCTTAATAGGGTGTCGTTGTTGACGTTCTCAATCTCAATGTGTATGCGATCAAATTGCCAGTGCTGAGATTGACCGCCTAAAATTTGAATGTGCGCGATTAGCAGCAACACAATAACAAACCATAGCCTCAACAGTTCTTGCGCGCGTTGATTGGTTATTCCGATTGCGTTGCCCTGCATTGTCCGAAGATACGAATGAATCCACGACTAACAAACAGACTTTGGGTATTACCTTTGTGTCATGAGTGTGAGAAATTCCCAAGATTACATCGATTTAGAAAATCAATACGGTGCCCACAATTACCACCCCCTGCCCGTGGTACTAACCAAAGGGGAGGGCGTCTTTGTTTGGGATGTAGAAGGGAAGCGGTATTTTGATTTTTTATCGGCCTATTCTGCCGTGAATCAAGGCCATTGTCACCCCAAAATCTTGGCCGCACTGCACGAACAAA
>JBJTNN010000122.1:0-16171 GCA_046074125.1 Bacteroidota bacterium | reverse complement strand
TTTGTCCGGTAGATTGTTGCGTTCCAGACCCCGATCACGTAGAGAGTGAGGCGGTTTTATTGGATCGCAAAGAGCGATTGCATTTGTAACGATGAATCAACGAATCTGTCTTCAGTCTTGGGCGCCTCTTAGGTCGATCAGCCACTCCAAGGGCGAGATGGTGAGTTCGTTGCTGTTTGGAGAGACTTGTACAGTGTTGGCTTGTGAAGGGGAGTGGTTGCATGTGCGGGTGGACCGCGATGGCTATTTGGGTTGGGTTCCTGGGTTGTACTTGGGGAATTGGGGCGAATACAAGCACGAAGAATGGCAAACGGTTCGTGAGGTTGGGGCATTTTATTTGGGGGCGGATGGGGATGTGATTGGGTTGTCGCCAGGGAGCCGGTTTGTGGATGACAGGATTCAGATAGAGGGGCGGGATTATTATTGTCGCACGGGTAAATACCTGGTGGCCGGAGCCGCGGCAGCGGCGAAGGCCTTCTTGAATACCCCCTATTTGTGGGGCGGTCGATCGATTTGGGGCATCGACTGTAGTGGTTTGGTTCAATCGGTTGGACAAATAATGAACATTGCCATGCCGAGAGATGCGTATCAGCAGGCAGTTGTTGGGCAGCCCTGCTTGTGGGATCAGCGCAGACCCGGAAATTTGGCCTATTTCTCGAATGCAGAAGGCAAAGTGGTGCATGTTGGGATATTGCTCGATGACGATCGCATCATTCATGCCTACGGAAAAGTTCGCATCGATCAAATAACCCCGCAAGGCATTGTTAACGGTGTTTCGGGTGAACTCACACACAAGTTAAGTGGCCTGCGATTGTGGCCCAATCCAGCGATATGAAATTGCAATCGTATATCAACGACTTTAAAGGGGAATTCCATGGGCATCACGGAAAAACCTTGGGGTTAACAGAATCACAATCCGAGGTCTATGTAGACCTGACTGTACAATCGGCCTTGCAGTATATGCAAACGCTGATGATGTCTGGCAAGATCAAAGAACTGCAAACCTTGATGGGTGGAGGTGCTGAAGCACTTCAAAATAGTGAGTACTACCAACGATTGATCGATCAATGTGTGACATCGTACTATGGACTAGATTGGGAAACCGAACGCAAAAAGAATTTGGCTGTGCATATCTTGGGCTTTGTTTTGGCGGGATTGAAAGCCAAATTTGAAGAAGGAGGCCATCCGTCCACGCCCCAGGGGGTTATGCAGTTTTTGGGCATCGACTTGGGGATATTGGGTAAAATGGGTGGGCTTTTCGGTAAGTGGTTTTAAAAAAGTATAGTTTCTATTCGATCCTTTCATGGACGGTTGCCTTTGTTGGCCTGTTGACTTTTTCTGAGCTCAAGGCACAAACGGCCTACGTAAAACCAAAAGCGGCCATTCCGGGGTATTCGCTGTACGTGGAGGTGACATCGCCCGCGGATTTGGATTACTTGTCAACCCACCTATCGGCATTCGCTCAAACACAGCGAATTCGTGTGTCGGCAGAGGTGGATATTGCCCGTGTGGCCCAAGTGTTGGGTCGCCTCGACAATCTCGAAGAAGCCGTACTTCAGCGTTTTCAGGGGATTCTTTCCGATGAGGATTTGACGCAATTGGAGTGGTTGCATAGCTTGGTGCTGCACGTACCCGATGGCAAAGAGGATGCTTTGCTGATGAACAAAAATTGGTCGTTGATTCCTGGGGTGACCCTGGTATTCCAGACCGTGCCCGATGATTATACTTTTTTCAAAGAGTGGAAAAACTGCAAGCGCATTGGTTTGGTAGCTCCCTACAATCAGAAAGAGGCTGAGTTGGCCGTGGATGCGGTGAAAACCTATTTGCCTGGGATTGAGGAATTGAGTTTGTCCTTGGATCGCTTGTATCACCTGCCATCGGCAACGAAATCGCTGGTGAAGTTGAAGCGATTGATGCTGATCGACAATGCTTCATGGATGATGGAAAAGGACATTACCTTGTTGGGAGACATGTCGATTCAAGTTGGATTTTACGAAAACAAGCGGGTGATGACCAAGCGCAACGGGGCCACGGAGGAGCAAAGTGTGATTCACCCTATTTCATTGCATTATTTGAGCACCGATCCCAATTTGTTGGCGGCGGAACAACGTTTCTTGGCCGCGTATTTTCCGGTGTTGGTGGCGGCCGATCAAGGCGCGGTTGTTGCGGACCCTGAGGGTGAAAAGTATAATGATTTTGCGATATCGGTACCTTTGACCGCTTTGCAAGGGCGTTCGAATTTCCCCAAACCCATCTCAGAGCCGTTGCTGCATGATTTTACGGAGGGGTGGTATGAGTTTGAAGGGAATAACGGGGAGGACAGATTGTATGCGGCCGATGGTTCTTTGGTGGTGATGATTCCCAAAGGATGCATGGTGAACAGTGAAGGCAAAGACTGGTTGGGAAGTTATCAATTGCGATTGAAGTCGATGAGTGATGCACAGCGACAAATGGCCTACGCGCCTCCACTTTGGTTGGATAGTGCGGGGAAATCGTTTGTGTTGTCTGCGCCCTTGGTGTTAGACATCGAGGCTTTTTCGGGCCGTGAAATCTTGCAGGTGAAGGATGGGTATTTTATTGAAGTTCGATTTGCCGGAGCGCCGAATTACAATGCGCGGTTTTATGCTTGGGATGCGAAATCTAAGAGATGGCGTAATTACTATGACTACGATTATAACTTTCCGGATGAAAATAAAGCTGCCATAGATTTTTATCAGTTTTATTCGGGCAGAAAAACAGCGGCGATTCAGACTTCCGTGAACCGGGTGGGATTATCGGAAAGAATCAATACCCAAGGATACAATTATCTGTTAAATCCTGATGAGAGTAAACAGGCGATTGCCAAATTTTCGGAATTTTACGTGGCTCGGGTGGGCGATAAAGCCCAGAACGACCAGCAATTTGTGCTCCGGCGCGGTAGGGGTGTGGTTGGCGTAAGAAAATATCAAGGGAAGGAAGCCACGGAGAAAGGGGTGTTTGAAATGGTGGTGTACGACAAAACAGAACTGCTGTTTCCTGAGCTGAAGCCGCTAAGAGACTATCCTTTGGCATTTCGCACCCAATGGGAGCGCAAGGCGGTGATGGATGAGTTTTTTCGATTGCATAAATTCTGGGATATCGACTTTTATCAAACAGGAAGTCAGGTGGTATTGCTGATGCGCAGTGCTGAGGGATTATGGCAAATTGAATTGTTGCAACCAAAGACACGGTGGGCCAGCAATCCCAAAAAAGCGAGTCGAGAACAGGTGAGGTTCGAAAAGTTGATCCGACAAGTGATGGCGTTGAAAGCGCAAAAGAACCATGCATTTGAGGTATATCAGCAACAGGTTTGGCAAAAGGAGTATCAACAGACTTCTCTGCTCGCCCTAGAAACCGCGGGGTTGCCCAAAGGAATGGTGCGCAGCGATTTCAAAATCCGCAGTTTGGGTCGGTTTGCATGGGCATCGCCCCAGGCGGCAGATTCCGTTGTGAGTATCAATGTGGTGGTGGCCGATCAGGGACAAGCCCCCATTGATGTATCGCAGTGGGTGATGGGACTGAAGAAGCCCGACTGCGTGCAAGTGTTTTCTGTAGGTCCGCAATTGGCTGCAGGGGCCCAACAAACGCGCGAGTTTTCGTTGCATATTGATCCTGCGCGTGTCTCCTTTTTTGCTGCCAAGGATACGGAAGGACGGATTTACACGTTGAGCGGCGATGCCTTTCGGAAGCTCGAAATTAAAACCAACAGCCTGATGTATTTGCCGTTGCAGATTGCCCCAGAGCAGCAATACAACGATGAATCGTTGCGCGTATTATTGAATTTACCCAAAAAGAAAATCACGCCATGAGTCCTTATTTGATTTTGCTGGCCTTGGCCTTGTATTTTTTCATGCTGTTGGCTGTAGGATATGTCACAGGAAGGAAAGCCAACGACGATGGTTATTTTGTTGGTAACAAACAGAGCCTTTGGTGGCTGGTGGCATTGGGAATGCTCAGCGACAGCATGAGTGGTGTTTCATTCATTTCCGTGCCGGGTGCGGTGAATGTGGCCCACTGGAGCTACATGCAAGTGGTCTTTGGTTATGTGGCGGGCTATCTGGTGATCGCTTACGTGCTTTTGCCCTTGTATTATCGAGAAAATCTGACCTCCATTTACACGTATTTGGGTACCCGATTGGGTTTGGAGCATCAACGGGTTGGAGCGTCTTTTTTTGTATTGTCGCGTTTGCTCGGCAGTGCTGCCCGATTGTTTCTCACGGTGGCCATTCTGCAAACCTACTTGTTTGGTCCGATGGGGGTGCCTTTTTTCTTGTCGGTCATTGTAATTATCGCCTTGATTTTGGCGTATACCATGAAAGGCGGAATCAAAACGTTGGTGGTAACGGATGCCTTACAAAGTGTGTTCTTGATAGGTGGGGTATTGATCTGTGTGGTTGCACTGGCCGATGGACTAGAATGGATTGATTTTTGGCAAAAGGGGGTAGGGCCATCGCCATGGCAGCGAATCATGGATGCCGAGATGAGTGAGGTATTTGTTTGGGACGGCAACAGCAAACTGAATTTTTGGAAACAATTTTTGGGTGGAGCGGCAATGTGTATTGCCATGACGGGGTTGGATCAGAACATGATGCAGAAAAATTTGAGCTGTAAATCGCTCAAAGATGCACAAAAAAACATGGTAACCACCGGGATTGTGGTGATGTTGGTGAATGTGTTCTTCCTCAGTTTGGGGGTGATGTTGCATGCGTATTTGGCCAAGTATTCGTTGGAAATTCCTCTGCTCAATGGCAAACCCAGCACCGATGGCATTTTTCCGATGTTGGCGTTGGGGGGACTTTCCTTGTTTGGGGTTGCGTGGCTTGTGCCGTTTGCCTTTGTATTGGGTTTGAGTGCAGCTACATTTAGCAGTGCAGATAGCGTATTAACCACACTAACTACCAGTGTTTATCACGATTTTTTGGGACTGGGAGGCGACAGGTTGGGCTATGATGATGCGCGAAAAAAACGGATTCGACAAACGTTGCATTTCGGATTTGCAGTGGCCTTGTTCTTCTGCATTCTTTTGTTTCATTGGCTTAATGAAAGTTCATTGATAGATACCGTGCTGATGGTGGCCACTTATACATATGGGCCGTTGCTGGCCTTGTTTGCTGTGGGCATTTATACCCAATGGATGCCAAAGGGATGGGCCGTGGTGCTTTGGTGCATTGCTTCTCCGTTGATTACCTACTTTCTTAAGTTGAGCGACGCCACAGGGGTCTGGTCTGCTGGCAGGGATGCGACGAAGTTTAACGCCTTAGAACGCGTCTGGTTTCAGACCGATGTGCATGGACAGCCCTGGTTTGGGGCGTATGTGATTGGCTATGAAAGTTTGATCTTGAATGCAGCCATCGTTGTTACAGGGCTTGGGCTGATCCATTTTTGGCAAAGCCGAAAGAAGATTTGACGATGATTAATCGTGGAATCCCAACCCCTTCATGATTTTTGGGACAAACTTTTCGATGCGTGCTGTGCGGGTGGCGGATTGTTTTGCGCCGGTAAAATGCAGGTTGTATCCACGTTGGCGGCCGGGAGTGAGGGCCATAAATTTCTCGCGAAACGCAGGGTCTTGTTCAAATTTATCGAGCAGCTCCTGAGGGAATTCGAGTTCATGCTTTTGCTTGAATTCAATTTTTGCTCCGCTGGATTCTAGTTCGATGGCTTCTTGGATGTATTCCGCGATGATCGATTGTTGATCGATGACCTGTTGGGGCGAGGTGAATTTTAAATGTTTGGCCGCTTGGGCGTTTTCGCCGGAAACCTGCAACAAGTTGTGTGGGTCTTTCATGAGCATGCCCTTGAAAAAGTTGATGCTCGCGTGTTGCTTGAACGCCACCATCATGGCGATGTTTTTATTGTCTTGATTTACGTAACAAGGGCAACCCCATTTGATGGTCTCGATGAGTCCGGCATTGAGCATGATACCCCGAAGCAGTTGAAGTTCCTCGGCCCACGTGTGGACTTTGCAGGCAGGCGTGGCGTACAGTGAGCAGCGGCCGCAGCCATCGACGAAATAAAGGTCTACGTTTTTTTGCATGATTGGTTAATGGGGATTTTTATGGATTTCCATCCAGCGACAGGGTAGGTTTTCCCATTCAAACAATGCGGTTTGTTTAAGTCCGCAGTGTTCAAGGACTTTTCTAGAAGCAATATTGTCGATGTGGCAAGTGCCAATAATTTTGTGCAGGCCCATATGTTGAAAGCCGTATTCAACACAGGGTTTCGCCGCTTCTTTTGCAAAACCTTTGTTCCAAAATTCGGGTAAGAATCGATAGCCAATGTCGTGGAAGTGCGACTGATTGTTTTCGATTTCTGTGACGAATTTCAGTCCGCACCAACCCATGAATTTGTTGGAGTCCTTTTCGATGCACGCCCATCGGCCGATGCCAAATTCGTTGTATTGCTGTTGGATGTAGTTGATGAGTGAGGCTGCTTCTTCTTTTGACTGTATGGTTTTATTGCCGAGGTAGGTATGGACTTCAGGGTTGCTGTGAAGTTGGAACATGCCATCGACATCGGTGTGCAAGAATTTTCTGAGCAAAATGCGGTTCGTTTCGATCATGGTTTGCTTTGATGTCGGCCCGACAAAAATAACACAGGGCGGCCGAAAGGCCGCCCTGTGTTTACAAACCAAAGAACTTTTATTATTTCACAAGTGTAATTGTGCCGAGTTTTTTCTCCCCTCCTGCGGTAACCACAACATCGCTGATTGTTTTGTCGGTGTAACCATTGCTGGGGTTGAATTTTACGGTGTAGGTTCCAGGCTTTAAGCCACAGATTTTGAATTCACCGTCTTCATCAGGTTTGGCATAAGCAGTGTCGGTGCCGTTGAACGCCATTGGCATGGCCAGCGCATCGGCAGGTAAAACGATGCCTTCAATTTTGCCAGTTGATTTTTTAGAGTAAGGTTTGATCACGGGCTTCAAGCAATAACTGCCATTGTCTTCTTTGATGGAGTTCATCAAGTCAAAGTCCAAGTTGATTTCAAATTGATCAACACCGTGTTCATCCATGTGCTCTTTTTTCAATAAAACATACACATAAGGGCTGTTAGAGCAGTTTTGTAATGGGATACGGGTTAGGCCACTGTCTTTTGATACCGCTGAGTTGGTGCCCAAAGTGATTCTCACTTTGTGGATGCGTCCCTTTGGTAAGCGCTGGTTTTGGGCCAGGGTAGTGTCTAGGCCATTTCTCAGGGCAAGAATGTCATAAGTGCCAGGAGTAATGGCCAGGGTGTCCCAATATCCGAATTCATCGTGACCGCCTTTGTGATCATCATCCTCGTCGTGATCTTTGCCATAAAAATCATCATCATGGTGGTGGCCTCTTGCGTCTGCTGTGTCAATTTTTACTTCCACATATTGAATGTCGATCCAAACGTTGGTGAGGTCGGTGATGGGACCGTCGTTCATTTTAACGGTTACCAATTGGGTGCCGGCATCGGTGAGGAAGCTTTCTTTTTTACAGCTTGCCAAACCAATGATCAGTGAAAAGATACCAAATGCAAATGCAGTGGTAAAAGGAGTGAGGCGAAAGTTTTTTTGAGTTTTCATGATGATTGAATTAAGTGGTTTGGTGTCTTAGACAGACAAATCATCGTTGTCCCCCAATTGAAATGGAAAATATTTGTCAGAAAATTGTCAGCCCCGGTTTTGTGTAGTAAAGCCGTCTTTTAGCAACCGTAGAAAATGAACTGTCCTTCAGTGGTTTCAATTTTATTCCCCTGAATTTCACAAGAGACAGGAACCACTTGGCCGCGAACTTTGGCTCGGGACGACAAAAACAATACTCCAGATTGGTTTGATTCTGTGTATTTGTATGGATTGTCGATGATTACATCCGGATGGTTATCGCCATCAAGGTCACCGACATACAAGATGGAAACCATGGCATCATCGAACCAAGGAATATAGCTCAGTAGTGACTCTACAACGGGGCCCCCTGTTTTGCGCTGTGCGCGAAGCACCAATGTGTAATCGGAATGATTTTGAGCGCCAGTGATTTCAGCGACTTGATCTGTGGCGCGAATTAAATAATTGTATCCGTTGGATTCAAAGCGCAGTGATTTCCCTGGGTCCATGGTACAAGGAGTTTTGATGAGGCTTTTGTGGTTGCTGCGTTCCTTTTTGATCCAAGGGTTGTCGAATGCAAATAGAATGGATTGTTTTGGTTTGAGTGTTATGGGCCAGCGGTACACGTATTGTTCATCTTCGCTGTCTATGAGTCCACTTGACACGATTTCTGTATCGATATTTTTGGTGAAGAACTGATTGGTTCCGGAATCGTAAAAAAGCCCGATGAATTTATGTTTGTTGAATTCTTGAGATTGTTGCAGGTCGAAGTAAGCGGAAAAAGAAATCATCCAAGTGTTGTTGGCGAACGCGTTGGGGAGTTTCACTTTTTCTGGGCCGCCGCCTTCGGCGGCGGTAATCATCGGAAGGCAATCGGAAGGATCGTCAAGCGATACCGAATCTCCCTTGTTCGGTTCAATTTCCGTTGCGCTCAATGGGGTGTCCTGTTTTTCTCGATTTACATAGAAATAAGTGCCCAACAAGAAAATTGCGAAGAGGGAAATAAGTAATACTGTGCGACGGTTCATCGATTACTTTCGTTTTTTAGCCATGGTATAGATGTACAAATCCTCCACTTTCTTTCTCGCCCAAGGCGTTTTACGCAAGAATTTCAAACTGGATTTTACACTGGGGTTTTCGTAAAAACAGTTGATGCGAATTTTTTCGGCCAGCTGTTCCCAGCCAAATTCTTCCTGTAGTTCGGTGATGATTCGTTCCAGTGTTATGCCGTGTAAAGGGTCTTGTGCCATGAGTAAAAAAAGAAACCGCAAACATAGGCCTGTTTGCGGTTTCCAGAAGGGTTAAAGATTGAATTACAAATCGAAACGATCCAAATTCATCACTTTGTTCCAAGTGGATACAAAATCGTGAACGAATTTCTTTTCTGCAGCGGGATAACCGTATACTTCGGCAATGGCGCGCAATTCAGAATTTGATCCGAGAATCAAATCTACACGCGTGCCTGTCCACACAGTTTCTCCGGTGTGGCGGTTTTTGCCTACGAATTCATCTTGGTGCTCAGAAACGGCCGACCAAGTGGTGTTGAAATCAAGCAGATTTACGAAATAGTCGTTTGTCAATGATTCCGGTCTGTGGGTGAAAACCCCGTGCTTCGAATTGTCATAGTTGGTATTTAAAACACGCATACCACCCAACAATACGGCCATTTCAGGCGCCGTTAGATTCAACAATTGCGCTTGGTCAATCATCAATTCTTCCGCGCTGCCCAATCGATGGTGGCTGTTGTAGTTTCTGAAAGCATCGGCATGGGGTTCCAATACAGAGAATGATTCAACATCGGTTTCTTTTTCTGTTGCGTCACCTCTTCCGGCTGTGAAGGGGACTTCAATGGTGTGGCCTGCATTTTTTGCCGCCATTTCAACACCCACGCAACCAGCCAAGACAATGGTATCAGCCAATGAAATGCCTTTTCCGCCGCCCAACGAAGCGTTGAACGATGTTTGGATTTTCTCCAAAGCATCCAACACTTGTGTCAGTTGGGAAGGATTGTTTACCTTCCAATATTTCTGTGGTGCCAATCTTACGCGAGCACCGTTGGCACCGCCGCGTTTGTCTGATCCACGGAAGGTAGAGGCAGAAGCCCAGGCGGTCGACACCAATTGTGATACGCTTAAGCCTGAACTTGCAATGATGCCTTTCAATTGGGCGATGTCTGATGCATCCAATGCTGCGAACGGGTTTGCTGGAATGGGGTCTTGCCAAATCAATACTTCAGCGGGTACTTCGGGACCCAAATAGCGGTCTCTTGGTCCCATGTCGCGGTGGGTTAATTTGTACCAAGCACGGGCAAACGCATCTGCAAATTCTTCGGGGTTCTCCAAAAAATGGCGAGAGATTTTCTCATAAGAAGGGTCGAAACGCAACGCCAAATCGGTGGTTAACATGAACGGCGCATGCTTTTTAGATGCGTCATGGGCATCGGGTACCAAGCCTTCACCTGCACCGCCTTTGGGTTTCCATTGTTGAGCGCCAGCCGGACTTTTGGTCAATTCCCACTCGTAACCGAACAAGTTTTCAAAATAATTATTGCTCCATTGGGTAGGGGTGGTTGTCCATGCGCCTTCCAAACCACTGGTGATGGTATCGCCACCATTTCCGGTTCCGTATGTGTTTTTCCAGCCCATGCCTTGCTGTGTGATATCGGCGCCTGCAGGCTCGGGTCCAACGTGTTTGCTTGGATCTGCCGCACCGTGTGTTTTACCGAAGGTGTGTCCACCTGCAATCAACGCCACAGTCTCGTAATCGTCCATCGCCATGCGTTTGAAGGTCTCACGAATGTCGCGCGCAGAGGCAATGGGGTCGGGGTTGCCGTTGGGGCCTTCGGGGTTCACGTAGATCAAGCCCATTTGAACCGCCGCTAAGGGGTTTTCCAATTCACGGTCGCCTTTGTATCGTTTGTCGGCAAGCCACTCACGCTCAGATCCCCAATAAACGGTTTCGGGTTCCCATACGTCGGCTCTACCACCGGCGAAGCCAAAGGTTTTCAATCCCATGGATTCGAGGGCGCAATTGCCAGCCAAGATCATCAAATCTGCCCATGAAATGGCCTGTCCGTATTTCTGTTTGATGGGCCAAAGCAACAAACGCGCTTTGTCGAGGTTGGTATTGTCGGGCCAGCTATTCAACGGCGCAAATCGCTGCATTCCGGCTCCCGCGCCACCGCGGCCATCCGAGGTACGATAGGTACCGGCGCTGTGCCAGGCCATTCGGATGAAGAAAGGACCGTAGTGCCCATAATCTGCGGGCCACCAATCTTGCGACTGGGTCATCAAGTCCATGATGTCCTTTTTCAAGGCATCGTAATCCAAGGCATTAAAGGCTTCCGCATAATCAAAGTCCTCTCCCAAAGGATTGGAAAGGTTACTGTGCTGACGCAGAACTTGGAGGTTCAATTGGTTGGGCCACCAGTCTTGATTTTGGGTGCCTCCGCCTGCCATTTTTCTCATGTTGCCGTGGTTGAACGGGCATTTCGCGCCGCTACCAGCATTGTCGGTATAATGTGATTCAGTCATAGTCGATTTGTAAACACAAATTTCGCGATTTTGTTCGCAAAACAGGGGCTTATCGTGTAACTTTTATCACAAATTTGGTGGGTGCGGGCTTACATATACCCCAAGGTCTTCAGCATGCTCTTGTAACTCTGTTCTTTAGAGAAAAGTCTGAAGTGGTGTTCGCCGTTTTCATCGCGATCAATGATCACATGTTTGGGTGCAGGGGTAAGGCAATGTTGAATGCCGCCATAGCCGCCGATGCTCTCTTGGTAGGCCCCCGTATTGAAGAATCCCAAATACAATGGGTCTTCGGGGTCGTATTTGGGTAAGTAAATGGCGTTTACGTGCTGCTCAGAGTTGTAATAGTCGTCACTGTCGCATGTTATTCCGCCCAACAACACACGTTCTTGCTCTTCGTTCCATCGGTTGATGGGGAGCATGATAAACTTCTTGTTGATGGCCCAAGCATCGGGGAGGGTGGTCATGAAACTCGAGTCAATCATGTTCCATTTTTCGCGGTCGTTCTGGGATTTTTGATCCAAAACGGAATAAATGTTTCCGCCCGATTCTCCCACGGTGAAAGAACCAAACTCGGTGAAAATGTCTGGCTCAGGGATGTTGTTCTCTGTGCAAACCTGTTTGATCTGACTCACAATCTCGGTGGCCATGTATTCGTAGTCGTAATCGAAAGTGAGCGAGTTTTTGATGGGGAATCCGCCACCAATATTGAGGGTGTCGAGGTCGGGACATTCTTGTTTTAACTCGCAATACACTTTCAAACACTTGTGCAGTTCGTTCCAATAGTAAGCGGTGTCATAGATGCCTGTATTGATGAAAAAGTGGAGCATTTTCAACTTTACATTTTTGTTTCGCTTTACTTTGGTGCGATAAAAATTGACCAAGTCTTTGTATCCGATACCCAGTCGAGAGGTGTAAAACTCGAACTTGGGTTCTTCTTCAGCGGCAATTCTAATGCCGACGGTTACGGGTTTGTCTGTGTATTTGGTGAGTAAATCGATTTCATTGCTGTTGTCCATGACGGGGATTACGTTGGTCCAGTCATTGTTGATCAGGTTGGCAATGTTTTCGATGTAGTTTTCGCGCTTAAAGCCGTTGCAGACAACGAATTTGTCTTTGCTGATTTTGCCTTGCTCGAATAAGTTTTCTAGGATGTTGATGTCGAAGGCCGATGAGGTTTCGATATGGACATTGTTTTTAAGTACTTCGTCGATGACGTGAGAGAAGTGGTTGCTTTTGGTACAGTAGCAATAGTAGTATTTGCCTTGGTAGTCGGCTTTGGCGATGGCTACGTTGAACCATGTCCTTGCTTTCTGAATGTTCTCAGAAATTTTGGGCAAATACGTGAATTTCAATGGGGTTCCATACTGTTCGATGAGGTCCATCATGGGGATTCCATGGAATTCAAGATTGTCGTTGCTGTCGAGCTTGAACTCTTCCGTGGGGAAGTAGAAAGTTTGATTGATGAGGTCAACGTACTTGTTTTTCACGATTGCTTTTGGTTTGTTTTGAAAAAGGATTGCAAATGTAAGTGAGTTGGATGGTATTTTTTTTATAAATGTAAGTGAGTTGGAATTTTCGCAAAATCGCAAAAATGTTTTTGTAAATTCGCGCAACCAAAACAAAAATCTAAACGCCATGAGCAAAATCAGTGTAATCGGAGCCGGAAACGTAGGCGCAAGCTGTGCGGAGTACATTGCAATCAAAAATTTCGCAGCGGAAGTTGTGTTGTTAGACATCAAAGAAAACTTTGCCGAAGGAAAAGCCTTGGATTTGATGCAAACAGCCGCGTTGAATGGTTTTGATACACGTATTTCTGGCAGTACCAACGACTACAGCAAAACTGCAGGTAGCGACGTTGTAGTTATTACCAGTGGTATTCCCCGTAAGCCCGGAATGACGCGTGAAGAGCTGATTGGCATCAACGCAGGAATCGTGAAGACCGTGATGGAAAATTGCTTGGCACATTCCCCCAACGCGGTGTTTGTGATTGTAAGTAACCCTATGGATACCATGACTTACTTGGCCAAAACTACCTCCGGCTTGCCAAAGAATCGCATCATTGGTATGGGTGGAGCGCTTGATTCTGCGCGTTTCAAATATTACTTGTCTAGCGCATTGGGCTGTCCCGCTGCGGATGTAGATGGAATGGTTATCGGTGGTCACGGTGATACTACCATGATTCCTTTGACCCGCTTGGCCTCATACAAAGGTGTTCCAGTATCTGAATTTTTGTCAGAAGAAGTTTTGACCAAAGTAAAAGCAGATACCATGGTGGGTGGTGCTACTTTGACAGGTATGTTGGGAACCAGTGCTTGGTACGCTCCAGGTGCTGCCGTGAGTGTGTTGGTTCAAAGTATCGTGTGCGACCAAAAGAAAATGATGCCTTGCTGTGTGGCTTTGGATGGCGAATACGGTCAGTCCGACATTTGCATCGGAGTCCCAGTGATCTTGGGTAAGAATGGTTGGGAGCGCATCGTTGAGTTGTCATTGAACGACGCTGAAAAGGCCGAGTTTGAGAAGAGTGCGTCAGCCGTTCGCAGCATGAACGCTGCATTGTAAAATCAGAATCCATCCGAATTTTTTTCGTATAGATTAGCAACAAAAAGGGCCGCGAGGCCCTTTTTGTTTTCCATAAATCGCTCCCTGCAGTCATCGAATAGAAGCCCTGCCTTTTGAAGTATCTTTGTCGCATGAAAGTGTCGCGCGGCGTATGGTTGATGTTGATGGCCTCACTGTCGTTCGGCCTAATGAACGTGTCGGTCAAATTCGTTCACAACATGCCGGTTTCGGAAATTGTCTTTTTTCGCGCGGTTGTTCAAATTGCCTTGAGCATCGCGATTCTCTTTCAACTGAAACAATCGCCCTGGGGCAAAAATCCAACCTTGCTGGCCCTGCGTGGACTTTTTGGCTCTATTGGTTTGTTCTGCTATTTCTTTACGCTGCAAGTCATGCCCTTGGGCAACGCCATCGTCATTCATTATTTATCGCCCATCCTCACAACCCTGGTGGCCGTAGCGCTGGGCGATGAAAAAAATCACCCACTTAGCTATCTCTTCTTTGGCCTGTGTATGTTGGGGGTTGTGGTGGTTAATGGCGTGTCGCAAGACGTGACATGGGCTGGGATTCTTGCCGGTCTTGGTGGTGCTTTGTTCTCGGCTTTTGCGTATAATACCATCCGACGGCTTAAGGATTTGGAAAATCCCAATGTAGTCGTCTTTTACTTTCCGTTGATCACGCTGCCACTGTCGCTGCTGGTGGGCTATTTCTACGACGATGCTTGGCGATGGCCCATAGGTACGGAATGGATATGGTTATTGATGACTGGAGTTACAACCCAGTTGGGACAGTTTTTTATGACCCGTGCGTATCAGTCCGACAAAGCCTCAAATGTCTCTGCCATCAGTTATGCGGGTATTCTGTGGGGCGCGGGTTTCGGGGTGTTTTTGTTCAATGAGAGCTACCAATGGCTGCAATTTGCAGGGATGGGCATGGTTTTATTGGGGATGCTGCTGAATGTGCGGATCAACCTTCGCCGCGAAGCGGCTCAGTAATCGCAAACACCGACTCCATCACCTGCTTTTCGTAGTCGCCGTAGGTTTGTTTCCGCCTTGGCAATACCAAATTGGCTGTTTTGTGTACGGCGTCTAATTTGTGGGTGACAAATCCCTGCGCACCGCCCCAACTGAAATCGGGCACAAATTGTCGTGGGAAACCGGCGCCAAATAAATTGCATCCAACACCAACAACGGTGCCTGTGTTAAACATGGTGTTGATGCCACATTTGCTGTGATCCCCCATGATTAATCCGCAAAATTGCTGTCCGCTGCGCTCAAATCTCCCAGAGGCATAATTCCACACCTTTACCTCGTCGTAGGTGTTCTTTAAATTAGATGCATTGGTGTCGGCCCCAATGTTGCACCACTGTCCCAATACCGCATTGCCCAAAAATCCATCGTGGCCTTTGTTGCTGTATCCCCAGAAAACCACATTGGAAATTTCTCCCCCTGCCACGCTGTAAGGACCCAAGGTGGTGGCACTGTACACTTTGCTTCCCATTTTTAGTACCGCGCCTTCGCACAATGCAAGCGGACCTCGAACCAAGCTGCCTTCCATGATTTCTGCATTTTTGCCGATGTAAATGGGACCTTCCTTGGCGTTTAGTATGCAACATTCTACTTTGGCGCCTTCTTCCAAGAAAATGGGATAGTCGCCGATGGTCTTGTTGCTATCTGAAAGCGGAGCAGAACTTCTGCCAGCGGTAACGCGCGCAAAATCTTGCACAATCTCTTTGCCATTGAGGGCGAAAATGTGAAAGGGCCTATCGATCCAATCCAAGGAGTCTTCGAATTCAATGACGTTGTTAGGCAGCGTATCGACATGGGTTCCATGAAATGCCACCACTTTGTTATGGTGTTTCAATGCTTGTTGAGGCAGCAGTTTTTTTATCGCTTGCACCACATTGGGATTGGGTAGGGCGGAACCGTTGATGTATAGGGCAGGCTGTTCTTGAGGGAGCGCAGGGTAGGGACTACCTTCCGATTGTAAATAGTTGCGGGTGATGAAACCACAATTCGTTTTGCTAACGCCCAAGTCATGAGCCCACTTCTCTGCTATGGTCAATAGTCCGCAGCGCAAATCTGCCGCCGGGCGTGTGAGGGTTAGCGGATATAAGTTTTCAATGGTTTGGGGCTCGATGAACTGTAGGATCATGAAACAAATTTACAGCAAAAACAAAAAAGCCAACCCGCTAGGGTTGGCTTTTTGAAGATTTCGGTTTCGGGCCGACAACAAACTTATTTTTTGTTGTAGCGCTTCATGAACTTGTCGATACGTCCCGCCGTGTCGATCAAATTCTGCTTACCAGTGTAGAAAGGGTGAGACATGGAAGAAATTTCCAATTTGTACAACGGATACTCGTTGCCATCTTCCCATACAATGGTCTCTTTGGTGTTAACACAACTGTGTACCAAGAAACTGTGGTCACAGCTCATGTCTTTGAATACAACTTTGCGATAATTTGAAGGATGAATATCGGGTTTCATGAGATTT